>JAEUKM010000430.1 GCA_016793085.1 Rhodospirillaceae bacterium | reverse complement strand
GGAGCCGCTGTCGAGGAACAAGTCGCTCAAGTCCACGGCCTGATCCAACAGCCCGCCCGGATCGCCGCGCAGGTCGAGCACGTAGCCCTTCACGGTATTGCCGCTTGAATCCTTAATCGCCGCCACGGCCTGCGAGACATCGGCGCTGGTGCGAATGTTAAAGCTGTGCACCCGGATGACGGCGACGCCATTGCCGGTCATGGTCCATTGCACCGTGTGCGGTACGATCAGGCTGCGGCGTACGGACAGGCTCAGCTTCTCGCCGGTCTCGGCGCGCATCACGGTCAGACGCACGGTGGTGTCGGTGGGCCCAGCGATCAGACGGCGGACGGCCTCGCGGCTCAAGCCGGTCAATTCCTTGCCGTCCACCGCCGAGATGACGTCGCCCGTCTGCAAACCCGCGTGTCCGGCGGGGCCGTTCTCGGCCACGGAACTGACATAAGCGCCGTCCATGCGCATGTCGTATTCGATGCCGATGCCGATGAATCCGTTGCGGTTGGCGCGGTTCAGGGAGACGTTGTGATTGCCCGAATAGCGCGAATAGGGGTCGATCTGAGTCAGCGCGCCGTCGAACATGAACTGGTAGAGGTCTTCGCGCTCGGTCTGCACGGCCAGCATAGAGGCGCGGCGCGCGGCCTCGTACATGACAATCGCCACGTTGACCCAGCCTTGCAGGTCATCGTCGTCGGGCCGGATGACGTTCAGGATGGGCTGGGGCGGCATGTTGACCGCGCCCTGAAGGCTCAAGATGAGCTGCCCGTCCTCGGCGGCGAAGCGAAGCTCGGGGTCGAGTTTGCTGATGTTGCGCAAGCCCGCGATGAACAGGTCGGCGGTGGACCGCTCGACAAAGCCCTTGTCGCGGATTTCGGTAAAGCCCGCGCGCAAGACCGAGTTGATGGCCATGCGCTCGAACTGCACGGCGGTGGCGGACGGACGTTTGGGGGCGGTGGGCTGGCCAGTGCAGGCGGCAAGTATTGTTATGGCGGCCGTGGCCGACAGGGCCGCGCGCGCAAAGCCGCTCCTCAACCCCTTAAGCCTAGCGCCGCCTGTGCTTTTGCTTGTGCTTGTTTTTGTGCGAGCGCGGGCCCGTGCGGTGCTTATGACCTCCGGTGTGTTTGCCCGGTCTATTGCTGCCAGTGCTGCCACGGCCTTGGCTTGCCCCCTCGACGTACGCGAACACGATACTTCCGGTGATATCGTCGGTTTCCAGCAACCGCACCACCACCGCGTCTCCCGTCCGTAAGACTAGCCCATGGCGTTGGCCGATCAAGCGGTGAGAGGCTTCGTCCAGGTCGTAATAATCGCGCGGCAGGTTGCGCATGGGCAAAATCCCGTCCGCCCCGGTCTCGTCCAGGGTAATGAAGGCCCCGAAGCGGGTCACCCCGTTCACCCGCCCGTTGAACATGGCGTCGATCTTGTTGCCCAGGTAGGCGGCGGTGAAACGGTCCACCGTCTCGCGCTCGGCGGCGGCCGAGCGGCGCTCGGTGGCCGAAATATGGGCGGTGATTTCCTCCAGGTCCGGGTCGCTTGTGGGGTTCCAGCCCCCGTCGCCCAACTTGGCGGCGGCAATCAGGGCCCGGTGGACCAACAGGTCCGAATAGCGGCGGATCGGCGAGGTAAAGTGGGCGTAGCGGCGCAAGGCCAGCCCAAAGTGCCCAAGATTATTGTGGCTATAAACGGCTTGCGACTGCGTGCGCAGCACCAGGGTATTGACCAGATGTTCGTGGGGGCCGCTGCGGACCTTGGCAAGGATGCGGTTGAAGTCGGCGGGACGGGCCGAACCGGTGGGCACCGGCAGGTCCAGCGACTTCAGGGCCTCGCGTAAGTTCTCCAGGCGCTCGGGGTCGGGCGGTTCGTGGACGCGGTAGACGCAGGGGTAGCCCGAGCCTTCCAACCGTTCGGCGGCAGCCACGTTGGCCATGATCATGAATTCTTCGATCAGCTTATGGCTGTCATAGCGGGCGCGGGGCATAACCCCGGAGATGCGCCCGCTCTCGCGGTCGACGATGATCTGGCGTTCGGTCAGGTCCAGTTCCAGCGTGCCGCGTGTGTTGCGCCCCTTCAGCAGCGCGGCGAACGCGCCGTACAAGGGCTTCAGGATCTGCTCGACCAGGGGGCCGGTGAGATCGTCCGGGTGGCCGTCGATGGCGGCCTGGACCTGATTGTAAGTCAGCCGTGCGACCGAACGCATCAGCCCGCGCACGAACTTATGGCGCAGCAGCTTGCCTTGGCTGTCGATCCACATGTGCGCGGCGAGGCAGGGCCGGTCTTCCTTGGGTTTGAGCGAGCACCAGCCGTTGGACAACTCCTCGGGCAGCATCGGCACCACCCGGTCGGGGAAGTAGGTGGAGTTACCCCGGTCGAAGGCGTTTTTGTCGAGCGCATCGCCGGGGCGCACGTACCAGGACACGTCTGCGATGGCGACAAGGATATGCCAGCCGCCCGCGTTGTCGGGGGCGGTGTCGGGCTCGGCCCAGACAGCGTCGTCGAAGTCGCGCGCGTCCTCGCCGTCGATGGTGACCAGCGGGATATTGCGCAAGTCCGTACGGCTGCCCAAGGGGGCGGCCACAGCGTCACTAGCCTGGCGTTCGGCGGCTTCGGAGAATTCGTGGGGGATGCCGTGGGCGGTGATGGCGATCAGGCTTAGGTTCTTCGCCCGGTCCATGGGCCCGAAGCGTTCCACCACGCGCGCCTGCTGCGCGCCGTGATGGCGGGTGGCGATGATCTCGACCGCCACCAGTTCGCCGTGTGCCGCGCCGTTGCTGTCCTTGGCCGAGATGGTCACTTCATGGCGGGTGCGCCGGTCGGTGGGGCGCAACCGCCCGATGCCGCCCGGCAGCACTTCATAGACGCCCATCAGTCTGCCCCCGCCCGCAGGCAGGCGCTTCATGGGCCGCGCCTCGTAGGCGTCGTCGCCCACGGGTGTAAGACGCGCGAGCAGGCGGTCGCCGACACCGTAGGCTTTGCCGCGTTCGGCCTTGGCGATCACCAGGATTGGCGGCGGCGGGGTGTTGAAGGCCCAGTTGACGGGCTTGGCGAACAAGTCGCCATCGTTGTCGATGGCCGAGATTTCAATGGCGTCCACCGGCGGCAGCACGCCCGCTTTGTGGAAGCGGCGTTTGCCTTTGACGATATCGCCTTTGTCGCCCGTGCCGCTGCCAAGCGACAGGCGCTTCATGACGGCTTTGAGGGCGATTTTCGCGGGGCCCCGGATGTTGAAGGCGCGGGCTACTTCGCGTTTGCCGACGGGTCCTTTGGACTCGCGGATGAATTCGAGAATCTGTTCCTCGGTGGGCAGGGGGGCTGCCGTTTTGCGCCGCGATTGCGTGGTATTTTGACGGAGGGGGGATTTAGGGGCGTTCACTGGTTGTCCAAGTGGTGTTAATCATGTACTATCTTACTTATCATCGATCGATCAAGGTTTCGTAATGCGCTCGCCCGATATTACTCGCTTGTCGTCCAAGTACCAGATTTCCATTCCGAAAGCGGTCCGCCAAGCGCGGCGCTGGCAGGCTGGACAGCAATTCGCTTTCATTCCCAAGGGCGAAGGCATGTTGCTGGTACCGGTGCCTAAGTTGGACGATCTGGCCGGGTTGGCGCGCGGGGCCAAGCCCAGAAACTACCGCGACCGTACCGACCGCACCTAATGCGCTTAGTCGACACTTCGGCGTGGGTCGAATGGCTTGTCGGCTCCGAGACCGGCAGCAAAGTATCTCGCCAGTTACCCGAGCGACGCCAATGGCTCGTCCCGACCATCGTGCAGCTTGAATTAGCCAAATGGATGACGCGTGAGTCGGGCGAGGACAAGGCCGATCAGGTGATGGCTTTCACGGCCACCTGCGTTGTTGCCGACCTCGACAGTTCGACTGCGATGCTTGCGGCCGAGTATTGCGCTCGGTATCGGCTGGCGACAGCCGACGCGATTATTTACGCGACCGCGTTGATTCACGGCGCGGACGTTTTGACCTGCGACAAGCACTTCAAGAATCTGGAGGGGATAGTTTATATCCCGAAGTAACTGACAGCCCGATGCATACGCCTGTACTGTGAGGCGACTTGAGATGCGTTTAAGTTCGGCTTCATCAGTGGCCGTCGATTGATTTGTAAAAGCTGCGCTTTAAGCCTCAGCAGATTTTTGGGCCTTGGCTTTGCCCTTGGGGGCTTTGGCGGCGGCGGCGGCCTTGGCGACCGTCGCTTTGGTTTTGCCTTTCGGGGCGGGGGCCTTGGGGGCAGCGGCGGCTGCTGTTTTCGCGCCGTTGCCTTTGGCGGCCTTCGCGGCCAGCAGTGTAACCGCCTCGTCGATGGTGATCGAGCCCGGTTCGGTGCCGCGGGGCAGCGTGGCCCGGACATCCCCGTGCTGCACGTAAGCGCCGAAGCGCCCGGCCTTCAGGGTGATGTTCTTCCCATCAGATGGGTGTGCGCCCAGCGTTTTGCCAGCCCCACCGCCCTTGGCGGCGCGGGCGGCGGCGCGCGCCGCACCCTCGGCCAGCACCACGACGGCGCGGTTCAAGCCGATATCGAGCACGTTGTCGTCGCCTTTCAGCGACTGGAAGCGGTCGCCCAGTTTCAAGTATGGGCCGAAACGGCCGTTGCCGGCCATGATGATCTCGCCCGTTTCCGGGTGCGGTCCCACTTCGCGGGGCAGAGCCAGGAGTTTCAGGGCGGCGGGTAAATCGATGCTCTCGGCATCGATGCCTTTGGGGATCGAGGCGCGCTTGGGCTTCGGCCCCTTGGGGGCTGCCTTCTTGCGTTTTTTCTTCGGGTTGCCTTTGGCATCCAACTCGACCGGTTCGGGTGCGGTGGGCGCCGGCGGCGGCGGCGGCGGTTCGTCGCCGCCCAACTGCACGTAGGGGCCATAGGGGCCCACGCGCAGGGTCACTTTCATGCCCGTCACCGGGTCTTGGCCCAGGTCTTTCGGGCCATCGAGGGCAATCGTGCCTTCGGCGGGCTCGGGCGCACCCAAAGGCCGCGTGTAGCGGCACTCGGGGTAACGGCTGCACCCAATGAACGCGCCGAACTTGCCGAACTTCAGGCCGATGCGGCCGTCGGCGCAGGCCGGGCACTTGCGCGGGTTCGAGCCGTCGGCCCGTTCCGGGAACAGGTGGGGCTCCAGCATCGAATCAAGCGCGTCGATGACGGCGGTGCGGGTGAGATCCTTGGTGCCTTCGATGGCGGCGTGGAAGTCGCGCCAGAAGTCGGCCAGCACCTTCTTCCAATCGAGCGAGCCGTTGGAGATTTCGTCCAGTTGTTCTTCCAGGTTGGCCGTGAAATCGTATTCCACGTAGTGCATGAAGAAGCTTTCCAGGAAGCTCGTCAGCACCCGGCCGCGGTCCTCGGGGATGAAGCGGCGGTTATCCATGCGGCAGTATTTGCGGTCCTGCAGCACCTGAATGATGGAGGCGTAGGTGGACGGTCGGCCAATGCCCAGTTCTTCCAGGGCCTTCACCAGGCTCGCTTCTGAGAAGCGGGGCGGGGGCTGGGTGAAGTGCTGGGCGGGGGTGACTTGGCTGACACTGGCGCCCTGGCCTTCGGTCATGGCGGGCAGGATGCGGCCGGTGCCTTCTTCCTCGGCTTCGGCGGCCGTGGCCAGCGAAGGCGCTTCTTCATAAACTTCCAGGAAGCCTTTGAAGTTAATGACAGAACCATTAGCGCGCAGCTGCACTTTTTCATCGGCTGTGGCGACGGTCACGGCCACTTGGTCAAGCAACGCTGCTTCCATCTGGCTGGCGATGGTGCGCTTCCAGATCAGGTCGTACAGCTTTAGCTGTTCGGCGTTCAGGTACGGCTCCATGTCCTTGGGCGTGCGCCGCGGGTCCGTGGGCCGGATGGCTTCGTGCGCTTCCTGGGCGTTCTTGGCCTTGGAGATATAGATGCGCGCTTCCTTGGGCAGGTACTTGTCGCCGTAGGTATTACCGACCAGTTCGCGGACGGTCTTGATGGCGTCCGCGTCCATCTGCACGCCGTCGGTACGCATATAAGTGATCAGGCCCACGGTATCGCCGCCGATATCCACGCCTTCATACAGGCGCTGGGCGATGGTCATGGTCTGGCGCGCCGAGAAATAGAGGCGGCGCGAAGCGTCTTGTTGCAGGGTCGAGGTGGTGAAGGGCGCGTAGGGGCGGCGCTGCTTGGTCTTTTTGTCGACCGAGAGCACCTTAAAAGCCCCGGCCTTCACGGCGGCGGCGGCGCGGTTCGCGATTTCTTCGTTATTGAGGTCGAACTTGTCGAGCTTCTTGCCCTCGAAGTGGGTCAGACGGGCCGAGAAGGGCTCGTCCTTGTCCGTCTTCATATCGACGTCGACGGACCAGTATTCCTGGGGCTTGAACTTCTCGATTTCCAGCTCGCGGTCGCAGATCATGCGCAGCGCCACGGACTGCACGCGGCCCGCCGACTTGGCGCCGGGCAGTTTGCGCCACAGCACCGGCGACAGGTTGAAGCCCACTAGATAGTCGAGCGCGCGGCGCGCCAGGTAGGCGTTGATCAGCGGCTGATCCAGATCGCGCGGATGCGCCATGGCCTCGGTGATTGCGTTCTTGGTGATCGCATTAAAGGTGACGCGCTTGACCGACTGACCCTTTTTCAGGGCTTTACGCTTTTGCAGTTCGTCAAGCACGTGCCAGGAAATGGCCTCGCCCTCGCGGTCGGGGTCGGTGGCC
>JAEUKM010000417.1 GCA_016793085.1 Rhodospirillaceae bacterium | reverse complement strand
CCACGCGCCAGTTTGAAAGCGCAACACCACCCATCGCGCACACTGCCGCCGAACCCGCGTCATGACCGTACCGCACGCCGACGCCGCGCCCATCAGCCGCACCGCCGCCTGGGTGGCCGCCTTCCGTGCCGCCGAGTCCGCACGGCATGACCGCCTGTTCAACGACCCCTACGCCGCGCGTTTTGCGCTTGATCCCGGCGTTTCCCGTGTGCGCGGCGGCAACCTGGCGGCGGCAGTCGTCACCGCGCGCACGGTGACGTTTGATGCTTTGATTTTACGGACCATCGCGCATGAACATATCGACGCTGTTTTAAGTCTGGCCTGCGGTTACGACACGCGGCCTTACCGGCTGCCGATCCCCCCGTCCGTCACCTGGATTGAGTGCGACCTGCCCTATGTGCTGCGGCACAAGGCCGCGCAACTGGAGGACGCAAAAGCCTGCTGCCGTATCGAGCATGTCGCGGGCGACCTGCGCCTGCCCGAGGTCCGCGCGCGGCTTCTGGCCGACGTGGCCGCGCGGTTTAAACGCGTGCTGGTCATCACAGAAGGCCTGCTGCTGTATCTGACGCCCGATGAAGCGCATGGCTTAGCGGCAGCCTTTCACGGCTGCCCGCCGGTATGCTACTGGCTGACCGATCTGATGTCGCCCGCGGCGCGCAACCGCATGAACCGCATGGCGCACCGCGAACTCAATAATGCCGACACACGGCTGAACTTCGCGCCCGCCGCTGGGGCCAGAGCTTTCGTGCATCAAGGCTGGGATCCCGTCGACGCGCGCGGCACCTTCGCCGAAATGCGCCGCATCGGCCGCATGCCGGGTCTGATCATGGGCACTGTACTGCACATCGCCGCAGCACTTGCGCCCCATGGCTTCAACGGCACGGTGCTGCTGCGCGCCCGCAAGGACATGAGCACCACGACATGAACGCCGCGCCCGAAACACCGCGCCCGCCGCCACGCATTGTCGTGAAAATCATGGGCTTGATGGCCAAAATGGCCCCGCCCGATCCTAGCGGCGAAAACAGCGCCGCCGTAGGTGTGTTCCGCCGCGTCGACAAAGTAATGGATATTCTGAAAGGCGGCCCACTGATGCGCCGCCTGCAGAGCCCCTTGGGGCAATCAGCTTGGCCCGTCGCGGGCGGGGCTTACCGCGTCGGCAACTCCGCAAGCAGTGTCGCCGTGTGCACGCTTTCCAGCAACGACCTCTATGCGCCGGTTGCGGCCCTGCCCGGTGTGGCCATCGCCGGACGGCTGCACACGGTCAATCTTGGCATTGAAAGACTATTGCTGAACGTCATCGCCAACGCACGTATCAGGGCCTTGGTGCTGTGCGGCAAGGACTCGCCCGTGTTCCACACGGCGCAAGGCCTGCGCGCGTTGTTCAGCAATGGCGTCGATGCGAACAAACGCATCATCGGCGCTGAAGGGCATTTGCCGGTGCTGTCCAACATCGGCGCGGCCGAGATCGAGCGCTTCCGGCAGCAGGTGACGCTGATCGACGCCGTGGGCGAGACGGATCTGGCCGTCATCGGGCGCACGGTCACGGAGGCGGCAGCCCTGGTCGCGGGCGCATCCCCGCTAGCCGATATGACTGTCGCCACAGCGCCGGCCAAGGAATTCAAACGCATTGAATCGGGCGGCAGCCGCGAGCCCCTGGCCTACGACCCGCGCGGGTTTTTCGTCATCACACTGGACCGCGAGGCCGGTGAGATCGTGTGCCGCCACTACACCGCCGATAACGCCCCTGGCCACGAAGTGCGCGCCCGCAGCGCCGAGCGTATCGCGCTGGCCCTGGTGCGCGAGAACCTGATCTCGCAGATGAGCCACGCTGCGTACCTGGGCGGCGAACTGGCCAAGGCCGAAGCCGCACTTCAACTGGGACTGATCTACGAACAAGACCGCCGGCTCGCGCGCACCGCTGCCTAACACACGACGCCCGCCACCGCTTAAAGCGCCGGCAATTGGCGCGGGCGAACTACTGACGCGGCTGTTCCATTACGAGCTGATCCGCGACTTCGCGGTCCGGGCGCTGAACCACGTGGATGCGGACACCATCGGGGTCGTGGACAACCAGTTCCGTCTCGCGTCCGTCGGGCGAAACCATCGGCTCCAGCAAAATTCGCGCCTTCAATTCTTTCAAGCGAGCGTAGACCAGTTTGATGTCGGTGGTCCGCATGGCCATCATCGCCTCGCCCGCTGCAAGATCGGCCCCCGCAGGGCGCTTCATCACCGGAAGAGCCGGATTTCCAACCTGGATCAGTCCCAGTTGGGCCCCTTCACGCTTTTTGCCGGCAATCATGTGGCTGGAGCGCAGCACAGCAAATCGCACGGTGCGCTCAGGACTCAGGCCCATTTGAGTTTTGACGATGGGATTGGTGATGACATTGTCGCTTAAAGCCTCATAACCCAGAGCATAGGTATAGAACCGCTTGGACACTTCAATGTCGGCCACCACCATGGTCATGCGCGACATGACGCTGACGGCGCCGCCCGCTGCGCCTTGATCGGGCGCGGTCTGGGCCAACACCTGTCCGGATAGGGTTATGCCCGCCATCCAGAATATCAAACCAAGCCTGAAGATGATGGTTTGCATGTGTTTGAAATCCTTGAATGTTAACTTTTGGGTCCAGATCGGCGGCGGCGCTTTCTGCATCCGATATTGTCAGGCGGCCACACTGGGGAAAAGATTAGAAATGCCATAGGTTTAAGCCTTGCCAAGGGGCGGAGCCGGAGCCATGTTGCCCGCATTACGGACCCCCACCGCCAGAGCAACCATTGGCATAATGTCCGTTGCGCCGCTGATTGTTTTGACGCTGCTTGTTTTGTCTTTCAGGAGAATGTTCATCATGAAACACCTTCACGCACTGCTGCTGGCCTCCGCCGCGCTGACCGCTGCAACGGGCGCGCTTGCGACTGAACCGGGCGGCTACGTTGGCTTTGGCGCCGGGATTCACATCCCGCAGACGTCGAACGTGCTGGTGGGCGGCGCTGCCCGTGAGATGGATTTCGAAAACGGCCCCATCTTCGTCGGCTCGGCCGGCTACAAGTGGGATCAGGGCTTCCGTACGGAACTGGAATTCGGTTACCGCGAAGGCAGCGTCGGCAACGTCACCCCGGCCACGGGCGTGCCTGTGGCCTGGACCGGCCAGCAGCGCACCTGGTCGACCATGGCCAACATCCTGTTCGATATCGGGACCTCCTCCAGCGGCATCACGCCCTACATCGGCGCGGGTGCCGGTCTGTCATGGATCGGCTGGAAAGACAGCTTCAAGGGCCCGACCACGCCCGCCTTCGACGGCACGGACTCGCGCTTCTCGTGGCAGGGCATCGCCGGCGTAAGCTACGACGCGACCTCGAACCTGGGCCTGTTCCTGGAATACCGCTACATCGGCGCCAACAACGGCCGATTCCCGGCCAAGTCTGCCCCGGCTACCGTGGTCGCCGACCACGACGACCGCAGCCACAACCTGCTGGCAGGCTTCCGCTGGTCCTTCGGCGCGCCGCCGAAGCCGGCCCCCGCCCCTGTCGCGGCACCCGCTCCGGCCCCGGCGCCCGTTGCCAAAGCTCCGCCACCGCCGCCGGCTATTCCGCAGAAGTTCCTGGTGTTCTTCGATTTCGACAAGTCGAACCTGCGCGCCGACGCCCAGAAAATCGTTTCGGATGCCGCCGAATACGCCAAGAAGAACGGCAAAGCGCGCATTACCACTACCGGCCACGCCGATACGTCGGGCACGCCCGCCTATAACCTTGCGCTCTCCGAACGCCGCGCCAAGGCCGTGAAGGCCGAATTGGCGCGTCTCGGCATTTCAGAGCGTGAAATCGTCGTACTGTTCAAGGGCGAGTCCGAGCCGCTGGTCGCCACCGGCGACGGCGTGAAGGAGCCTCAGAACCGCCGCGTTGAAATCGTGATGGATTAAACCGTCACGCACATCGCCTAAAAACAAACCGCCGCATCCTCACCGGGTGCGGCGGTTTTGTTTTGGGCAGACAGAGCTGAGGGCTATGGCGCCTTGGCCTGCTGCGCCGTTGGCGCCGGTTTGGGCGCGGGTTTTTCAGCCGGAATGGCGCACAAGGCCGGCTGGCTGATGGCGGGTACGGGGTTGGCTGCGGCCACGTCCAACAGGTCAGCGGCTTTTTCGGATAGCTCCCAGAACACGTTCCAGGTGTGGGTACAGAATGCCACCGGATCTTCTGAACGAATGGAGGCCACCGCATTGGCCAGATCGGTGACATAGCGGTTCAGCGCCGGGGAGCCGCCTGCGCGTTTATAATAGGTGATAAGGTTGGGGCCGTACTTGTTCAGCGTCGTCATGTTGGCCGTGACGAACGCGTTGTAGGCATCCCGCTGGCCGCAGCTTAAGCCCGCGACCATAAGCCGGCTTTGCAGATGGCGCAGACGGAAGGCCGTAGCCTCATCGGCGGACACGCATGACGGCTTTGGGGCCGCAGCCGAAGCGGCCCAGCTTAAGCCCGGCATCAGCACGCCAGCAGCGGCCACCACAGCCGCCAAATTTTGCGCCAGACGGTTCACGAAACCTCTCCCACAGTCCTGCCATGATACGGAATTAAGGCAGGGCGGCAAACGCCTGAATCGACACCTGACCGGCATCAAAACGACACCGAATTCCTCTTTTTTGTTAAGCTATTAGCGTTGATACCGCATTAAAATCGACCGCCTGGACCCAACGCGCCGACCCTTAGAGGACCATGACCGGCATTACCCGATACATCACCCGCCAGCTTGTGATTGGAACGGTTCTGGTCAGCGCCGTGCTGGTGTTCATGGTCTGGCTGACGCAATCCTTGCGCTTTCTACAGTTCGTGATGAACAAGGGTCTGCCGCTGGTCACGTGGCTGAAACTGACGGCCTTCATGCTGCCGGGCTTCTTCACTCTCATCCTGCCGGCGGCGTTCTTCTTCGTCGTGCTGTTCATTTACAACAAGCTTGCGATGGATAAAGAGCTGGTGGTGGTCCAGGCTGCGGGCGTGAGCCGCCTGGGCGCAGCACAGCCGGCCACCATCACCGCCGCAGGCCTGACGGTGTTGGGCCTGGTGCTCAGTTCATTGATCGTGCCCGCCGCGGTGCGCGGCTTCAAAGACCTGCAATGGCTGATCCGCACAGACGTATCCCAAGTGTTGCTGCGCGAAGGCGCCTTTAACGGGTTGGGCGACGGCCTGACCGTGTACGTGCGCGAGCGCGCGGCCAACGGAGAGTTGCTCGATCTCATGGTCAACGACGCGCGCAACCGCGCCAAGCCCGTCACCCTGCTGGCCGAACGCGGCACCGTGCGCGAAACGGCCGACGGCGGGCGCGTAGTGATGCTGTACAAAGGCAGCCGCCAGGAGCGCTTAAGCGGTGAGCAACTGTCGGTGCTGTATTTCGACACCTATGCGCTGGACCTGGGCCAGTTGGGCGGCGCGCAAGGGCAGCGCTGGCCCGACAACCGCGAACGCTGGACCTGGGAACTGTTGAGCCTGGATGAAACCGACGGTGTCGCGCCCACCGAGATCGGGCGCATGCGCGCCGAGGCCCACCAGCGGTTGACGTCTCCCTTCGCGTCCCTGGCTTATGCACTGCTGGCGGCGGCCTGGCTGCTCACGGGATCCTTCGACAAACGCGGCCAGTGGCGGCGAATTGGGGGGGCGGTTTTGAGCGTGGTTGTGCTACAAGCAGCGGCCCTGGGCGCCATGAATGCAACCGCAAAGTCGCCGCTGCTGGCGCCGCTGATGTATGTGGTGGCTTTCGCGCCCATCGCTGGTGCAGCCTATGTGCTGACCCGCGGCGGCCTCAGGGCGTGGCCGCCGCTGGCGGTGGCGGCGCGCGAAGGATAGGGCAACGCGGGTTTAAGAGGTTGGCGTGGCGGGGTTTCGGTTTACAGGGCGGCGGGCGTTGGGCGTGGCGATAACGGCCATGCTGATGCTGGCCGGTGCGGCCACGGCCCAGGACAACGCACCGCCCCCCCAACAGCAGACCGAACTTGTCGCCGATGAGATGAATTACGACGAGGCCAGCGACACCTTGCGCGCCGTCGGCCATGTCGAGATCACCCGCGACGGCCGCGTTCTGCTGGCCGAGGTCGCCACTTACAACCGTACCACTGACATCGCCACCGCCGAAGGCAACGTCAGCCTGCTCGATAAGAACGGCTCGGTGATGTTCTTCGACCGGCTGGAAATCAAAGGCGACCTGAAAGAAGGCTTCGCCGAGAAAGTGCGCGTAATCCTGGCCGACAAATCGCGCCTCAGCAGCCGCGAGTTCCGCCGCACCGAAGGCCGCTATAACGAAATGCGCGATGCCATCTATTCCGCGTGTGATGAATGCGAAGGCCGCGAACCCGTCTGGCAGATCAAGGCCGACCGCGTGCGTTATGATGATGTGGATGAGATGGTCTACTACCGCAACGCCTGGGTGGAAGTTCTGGGCGTGCCGATGTTCTACACGCCCTATCTTGCCCACCCCGACCCGACCTCGGGCCGCAAGAGCGGCCTTTTGCTGCCGATCATCTCAGGGGGGCGCAACGTGGGCCTGTCGTACGCCCAGCCCTATTACATCAACATCGCCCCCGACAAGGACGCCACTTTAAGCCCGCTGGTCACCACCAGCGCCGGCAAGGGCTTCACGGCCGAATACCGCCAGCACTTCGGCAGCGGCGAACTGAGGCTGTTCGGCAGCACCGTCGGCGACGACCCAGACGGCAACAAGGACATCCGCGGCCACGTGCGCGGACGCATCCGCTGGGACATGGACGACAACTGGCGCAGCGGGGCAGACGTGCACCTGGCCTCGGACCGCACGTATTTACGCCGCTATAACTTCGATGCGCCAACGTGGCTGACCACCAATGCATTTGTGGAGCGGTTTTCGTCCAACTCGTACTTCTCAGCCAACAGTTACTACTTCCAG
>JAEUKM010000415.1 GCA_016793085.1 Rhodospirillaceae bacterium | reverse complement strand
TGTTCATCAAGGGCGAGGCCCAGAACCTCGAGACACGGCAGGATAAACTGCTGCGCCGCTACCTCAACGTCGGCGTACCCAACCAGTTGGGCTACAGATAAACGCAACCATGCGAAATGAAAGAGGGGGTCAACCGGCCCCCTCTTTTTTTGTTTTCTTTTAGCTCTACTTTCCGGGCGTGAACATCTTCATCCAGCGCCGTTGCATCTCTTTGGGCGAAACCACTTCCACGCGCTGGGCGATCATCCACTTGTAGCCGAAGGGGTCGGCCACGGTGCCGCCGCGGTCGCCGTAGAACTGCTGCTCGACGGGGCGTACCAACGTGGCGCCGGCCTTCACGGCTTTCTTCACCGCCGCGTCGGCGTTCTTCACGTACAGATGAAACTGTACCGGCGAGCCGCCGATGCTCTGGGGGCTTAAACAGCCGAAATCGGGGTATTCGTCGGCCAGCATCAACGTCGCGACGCCGATGGAAATTTCGGCATGGCCGATCTTGCCGCCGGGTTCGGTCAGGCGGAACAGTTCCTTGGCGCCGAAGGCCTTGGCGTAGAATTTGATCGCTTCCTTGGCGTCCTTCACGCCCAGGTAGGCCGTGGGCGTGCTCTGGCCTTTGGGCACGACGCTGAGTTTCTTTGGGAGTTTTCTGGGCTTGGCTGCTTTCCGTTTGGCTTTGGGCATGGCGGCTCTCCGGGCTTGTGTTCGGTCGGGCTGTGATCTATTATTTACGTTACGTACCGTAACGTAATATGAGGGGTTGAGTCAAGCGTGCCCGGAGCGAAGCCTAAAATTGTAATGAAGCCCCGTGGCCGTCCGCGCGACCCCAAGGTGCGCGCGGCGATCTTAAAAGCCGCCCGCGAATTGCTGGACAGCGGCGGGCTCACCGCCGTGACCATGGAGGGCATCGCCGCGCGGGCGGGCGTGGGCAAGCCCACCATCTACCGCGAGTGGCCCAATGCTCATTCCGTCGCGTTGTCGGCGTTCCTGGAGTTCACGCCGTCCGATATGGAGTTGCGCGCATCTGCTTCGCCCATCGCCGACTTGAAGCAGCAGTTGCGTAAACTGGCGGCGCTGTTTGCCAGCCGCACGGGGCGGGGCGTCACGGCCCTGATCGCCGCCACCCAAGGCGAGACGGAACTGATGAAGGCCTTCCGGCATCATTTCATTCTGAAAAGCCGCGCCGAAGGGCAGAAGTTGCTGGAGCGCGCGGTGGCGGCGGGTGACGTGCGCGCGGGCCTCAACATGGACGTGGCGCTGGACCTGATCTACGCGCCCATTTATTTCCGCCTGCTCATCGGCCACGCGCCGCTGGATAGCGCGTTTACCGACGACGTGATCGACACGGTGATGGCGGGGCTTAAGCCCCATAAGCGCTAGGCCGGGAAAATATCGCTGTCCAGGAACGGGCGCACCATGGCCGCCAGTTCGCCCGTGCTGAAATCCAGCAACTGATGGCTCCAGCCCGGCAGGTCTTTCACCTTGCCGTTCTTCAGGTACGGCGCAATGCGCGGCGTGTAGTCCCACAAATCGTCCTCGGGATTAAAAACGAGAATCGGCGCTTTCACGTCAACGATGGTCTCGGGGTAGGTGTAGCTGAAGGCCGCGCGGTGGCCCCAGCCGCGTTTGTCGCCGCCGCGCAGGTGGTCGGGGAACTGCTTCATGGTGTCGTGCAACGTGGCGCGCTTGTCCTGGTACTGCACCAGGATTTTCCAGGTCTCGGCCAGGAACTTGCCTTCGGCGTCGACCTCGGGGACGGAATTGACCACGCGCTGGCGCTTTAAATCGTCCTCGGTATAGATCGGCGCGGACATGAGAATGAGGTGCTTCACCTGTGCCGGCCGCTGGCGCGCGAGCTCCACCGCGATTTTTGAGCCGGTGTGATAACCCATCACGTCGAAGGGGCCGATCTTCAAGGCATCGGCCAGGTCGCCCATGGCGGCGGCGTAGTCGGCGATGCTCGGTGGCGTTGTTGGCGCATCGCTCATGCCGTAGCCGGGGGTATCGGGGGCCAGCGCCCAGCGGTCGCGGCCCATTTCGGTAATCCACTTTTCGTAGATCACACCCGAGACGGGGCTCATGTGAAAGCACAAGAGGGGGCGTTTCGCGGCTTTAGGGTCGCCCGCCATGCGCACATGGATTTGCCCGAACCGCGCGTCGACGTAGGCTTTGCGCATCGTCATGTTCCATCCGTGTGTTGCCGTGTGATTGAAGGTAAGGTAGCGCAAAGACCGGAAGGAGTTCCATGCGTCTGACGTCTGCGTTCACTGTGCTGATGCTTGTTTCTGCGCCCGCCGCAGCCATCGAAGGGGCGGGCAACCCGTGGGAAACCGCCGACAATGCCATATGCGTGAGTCTTGAATTGCAGGATTTTTCCGCTGTACTGGGCGAGGTGGTGGGCATCAATGCAGGGCGTGTGCCCGCCGCCGGTGACCGGCCCGGTTATTGTCATGTGGAGGCGCGCTTGGGCAGCGGCGCGGTGGTGGACGCCAAACTG
This sequence comes from Rhodospirillaceae bacterium, assembly GCA_016793085.1. Lineage (GTDB taxonomy): Bacteria > Pseudomonadota > Alphaproteobacteria > Rhodospirillales > Rhodospirillaceae. Next base: position 309 of record JAEUKM010000415.1, on the reverse strand, counting down.
CCGCTGACGGGCTGGAGCGGGCAAAAGTTTGTCGTTGAATGCGTCGGCGCATGCAATGCCGCACAACACCGGAATTTGAATGACGCCCTGACGCAAAAATCCGTCGTGGCTTTCCATGCGGCGTCAGAAAAGCAAACGCCGCCGGGCGTGGCGGCGTTTCTGGATCAGGTTGTGCAGATTTATTACGGACGCGCGCCGTAATTCTTTAGGCCGGCGGCTGGAACTTGGTGTCGTGGCCGGGGAAGGCCTCGTAGCCCTTCAGCATGTAATCCCAATACAGGATCGGCAGGCCCGTGGTCTTGATGATCC
>JAEUKM010000375.1 GCA_016793085.1 Rhodospirillaceae bacterium | reverse complement strand
TCTGGCCGACAAGTACGGCGCTGCCGGGGCCATCGTCGCGGTGGCCTCGCCGGGAGGCGGCGGCATCAGTGTCGGCTTGGCCGAGGTGCGTCCCCTGGGCGCGCCGTGGGAAGGCCGCGCGGGCGGGCAGGGGGCCTCGCGCGACGACGCCCTGGCCGCCGCCGTGGCTGATGCCACACGCGCCGTCGAAGAAGGCTGGAAACAGCGCAACATGCTGCGCTTCGGCGAGGGCGGCAAGCTGATGGCGCTGATCCCCGTTTCGTCTTTGAATGAATGGATGAGCGTGAAGAACCGCCTGACCCAGGTGCCGGTGGTCGAGCGCGTCGAGTTGCAGGCTTTAAGCCGCAATCTGGTGCAGGTGGTCGTGACTTTCGCGGGCGACGAGGCGCAGCTTCAATTCGCGCTGAATCAGCGCGAACTCAGCCTCAGCAAGGATGGCGACACCTGGATGCTGCGCGCTGTTACGCCGCCCGCCCCGCCGTCCCCGCCTGAAGCGCAGCCGGAGCAGTCGCCCGCGTCGCCGCCCGCTACTGCTGGCGAGTAATCAGCCGGGCGCTGCCTATGTCATCTCCGCGTCAGATCCCGCTGGACTTGGGGTTCCGGCCCGCTCTGGGTCGCGAGGATTTTTTTGTGGCACCCGGGAATACGGATGCCGTGACCTGGATTGACCGCTGGCCCGACTGGCCCCGACCCGTGCTGGCGCTGTTCGGCCCCGCCGGATGCGGCAAGAGCCACCTGGCTCAGGTGTTCGCGGCCCGCAGCGGCGCGCGCGTGATCGCCGCGCATGATGTGCGCACCGAGGACGTGGGCGACCTGGTGCGCGCGGTGAAATCCGTCGTCGTCGAGGACGGTGATCGAGGTGTGAATGAAACCGCGCTGTTCCATCTTTACAATGCGCTGACCGAGGCGGGTGGCTGGCTGCTGCTCACGGGCCGCGACGCGCCCGCGCGCTGGAACGTGGCCTTGCCCGACTTGCGTTCGCGCCTGGCCGCCGTTCACGCCGCGCGCATTGAAGCTCCCGACGACGGCATGATCCAGGCCGTGCTGGTGAAGCTGTTTGCCGACCGCCAGATCACGGTGGGTCCCGAGGTGATCGCGTACCTGCTGCGCAACATGGACCGCACGTTTGCGGCGGCGCGCGCCATTGTGGACATGGCCGACCGCGAGTCCCTGGCCGGGCAGCGTTCGGTGACGGTGCCTCTGGTGAAAGACTTGCTCGCGCGGCAGGGCCCGGCGCTCTAGCCGTTCTTCAAATCCTTGGGCCGGACAAAAGCCGTCAGCGTGCCCAGGCCCGTATCGACCTTTTTCCACGAGTTGACGTTGAACGTCAGCACGCACAAGGCCCCGGTCGGGTACTTGGTGCGCATCTTATCAAGCGCCTTGGCTTGCCCCGCGCCCGCGCGGCTGGTCAGGGTCAGGGCGAGATCGTGAAAGCCCGGATTGTGGCCGATGATCATGGCGGCCTTGATGGCGTCGGGGATCGACTGCACGAAGGCCAAGAGGTCGTCGGCGGCGGCCAGGTACAGTTTATCGCGGAACGACACGCTGGGGCTGTTCAGCCCGTCGCGGACGAGATCAAGCGTTTCGCGGGTGCGGGTGGCGGTGGAGCAGTAAACGCGGTCCACGGCGATGCGGTGGGCGGCCAGGTAGGCTTCCATGGCCTGGGCCGCCTTGATGCCGCGGGGGGCCAGGGGCCGCAGATGGTCTTTCACGGTATCGGCCGCCGATTGGTCCGATTTGGCATGGCGCAACAGATACAGTGTCTTGGTCATCTTTTCGGTCGCCAATTTCGACAGGGCGGCGGGATAATGTTACCTTGTGGGGGCGGGGTCGCGTTGCAATTTTGTGAAATCGTTGCCAGTCCAATTGCTTTTCGGCCCCCTTATGCAAGGAATTTAACCGGCCCGGCCTGAATGCCCGGCCCAACGGACGTAAGAGATTTAAAGCATGGTAACGCCCGCCGAACCGATGATCGCGCCCCGCGCCGACGTGCTGGAATTGGGCCCGGACCGGTTCTCGCCGCGCGAACGCTTCATCAACCGCGAACTGTCCTGGCTGGCCTTTAACACCCGCGTGCTCGAGGAAGCCCGCAACCCACGCCATCCGCTGCTCGAGCGTGTGCGGTTCTTGTCCATCTCGGCCTCGAACTTGGATGAGTTCTACATGGTCCGCGTGGCCGGTCTGAAAGGCCAGGTGAACGCGGGCGTAATCGAAATGTCCGACGACGGCCTGACGCCCCAGGAACAACTCGAGCAGATCAACGTCTATGTGCGCGACCTGTTCCGGCTGCAAGATGAAGTGTGGCGCGAACTGCAAGGGCTGCTGGAGAAAGAGGGCATTCTGGTCGTCCGGCCCGAAGACCTGAACGCCTCCGACCGCGAGTGGCTGGAAACGCGGTTCATGGATCACATCTTCCCGGTCATCACGCCGCTGGCGGTGGACCCGGCCCACCCGTTTCCGTTTATCCCGAACTTAAGCCACGCACTGATCCTGCAACTGGCCCGCATCGCCGACGGCGAGACCATGCGCGCTCTGGTGCCGATCCCGCCGCAAATCGTGCGCTTCCTGCGCCTGCACAACACCGGCACGCGCTTTATCCTGCTGGAAGATGTGCTGGGCCTGTTCGCGGGCCGCCTGTTCCCCGGCTACCGTGTCCTCTCGACCGGGCACTTCCGCGTCATCCGTGATTCTGAAATGGAAGTGGACGAAGAAGCGCAAGACCTGGTGCGCAGTTTCGAATCCGCGCTCAAGCGCCGCCGCCTCGGCACATGCATCCGGCTGGCCATCAACGGACGTATGGGCCCCGAGCAGGTGAAGCTGATCTGCGATGAGTTGGAAGTCTCGCCCGCGGACACGTTCACCATCGAGGGCATGATCGGTCAGGTGGACTTGAAGCAACTGATTATCGACGAACGGCCCGACCTGCTGTTCCAGCCCTACAACGCCCGCTTCCCCGAGCGCGTGCGCGATTTCAACGGCGACTGCTTCGCCGCCATTCAGCAGAAGGACATCGTAGTCCACCACCCTTATGAGTCGTTTGATGTCGTGGTGCAGTTCCTGAAGCAGGCCGCGCGTGACCCCAACGTGCTGTCGATCAAGCAGACGCTGTACCGCACCAGCAAAGACAGCCCCATCGTCAAGGCGCTCATCGAAGCCGCCGAAGCGGGCAAATCGGTGACAGCGATGGTGGAACTGAAAGCGCGCTTCGACGAGGAAGCCAACATCCGCTGGGCGCGTGACCTGGAACGCGCGGGCGCAAATGTGGTGTTCGGCTTCGTGAACTTAAAAACCCACGCCAAGATTTCGCTGGTGGTCCGCCGCGAAGGCCAGGACACGCGCAGCTACGTCCACTTCGGCACCGGCAACTATCACCCCGTCACGGCCAAGATTTACACCGACCTGTCGTACTTCACCTGCGACCCGGTGCTGTGCCGCGATGCGGCGCGGGTGTTCAATTACATGACCGGCTATGCCAAGCCGGAGTTGCTGGAAAAACTGGCCATCGCGCCCTTGGGCCTGCATGAAAAAATCCTCAGCCTCATCCAGGCCGAGGTGGATTTCGTGAAGGCGGGCAAACCCGGCACCATCTGGGCCAAGATGAACTCGCTGGTGGACCCGCGCGTGATTGATGCGCTGTACCGCGCCTCGCAGGCGGGCGTGAAGATTGAACTGGTGATACGCGGTATCTGCTGCCTGCGCCCTGGCGTGAAGGGTCTGTCCGAGAACATCCGTGTCAAAAGCATCGTCGGCCGCTTCCTGGAGCACAGCCGCATCATCTGTTTCGGTAACGGGCATGACATGCCTTCGCGCAAGGCCAAGGTGTTCTTCTCCTCCGCCGACTGGATGCCGCGCAACCTGCTCGCCCGCGTGGAAACCTTCGTGCCCATTGAAAACGCCACCGTGCACCAGCAGGTTCTCGACCAGATCATGGTCGCCAATCTCAACGATAATCTGCAAAGCTGGTATTTAAAGCCCGACGGCAACTATCAGCGCCTGGAGACGGGCCAGACCCCCTTCAGCGCCCACGATTACTTCATGAACAACCCTAGCCTGTCGGGCCGGGGCAGCGCCATAGAGCGGACGCGGACCAGGGTGCCTAAGCTGGTTCCCACCCGCCGTTAAAGCTGATATTTACCGGCTCGGCCCGGCGGCCGTTCGCGCCGTCATGTTTGTTTCGAGCCCCCGTTTTTCATGACTCAAGACCGTCCTTCGTCCCGTCCGTTCGGCGTCATCGACATCGGGTCGAACTCCGTCCGGCTGGTTGTCTATTCGGCCCATACCCGCACGCCCATCCCGCTGCACAACGAAAAAGCTATCTGCGCGCTCGGCAAGGGGCTCGAGAAAACCGGCTGCCTGAACTCGGACGGCGTCAAAATGGCCTTCGA
>JAEUKM010000374.1 GCA_016793085.1 Rhodospirillaceae bacterium | reverse complement strand
GATGATCTTGCTGCTGACCGAAATGGTGTTCTCGATCTTGGTACGCTCGTCGTCCCAACTCACCGTCACTTCGTCGTTCAGCGAGGCGTTGTCGGACATCTGGTAATTCAGCTTGGCCGTGCCGCGCGCGAAAATCTCTTTTTCTGTTGCGAACGGCGCTGACGCCTTGGAATAGCGGTAGCCGGGGGCGGCCTCGACCGAAATTTCAAGGTCGGACGTGCTGATGACGCGGTAACCCACCCCCAGGCCGCTTTCCAGTTCGTACTTGAAGCCCGAGAAGCGGTCGTCCTCGGCGGTGAGGAAGGCCAGCGCGAACAGCCCGTCCTCGATGTCGATGTTGGTCTGGTAGCTGCCCTTGATGCGCTCGGCGGTGGTCGAGCCCGATTCCTTGGCCAGTTCGCCCGAGAACTTGTATTCGTCCAGCACGCGCCCCGAGCGGTACTTGGCGTTGGCCTCGGCGTCGAAGGCCGTGCGCTCGGTGTTGCCGGTGGCCAGCGAGCCGCCCAGGGTGATCTCGCCCACCCAGGTCTTGTTGGCGATCTTGCTGTCCTCGGCGGCGGCGGGCCCGGCGGCTAAGGCGGCTAGCAGCACAGTGGCCAGCAGCAAAACGGCGGACAGGCAGGCAGGCACGGCAAGGGGCGCAGTAACAGGCATCAAGGTGGTCTCCGGGTTGGACGGGGGCGCACACCCTGCGGGGCGGCCCAAGGGCGCCCCAGGTGCGGCCCAGGGGCGAGCAGGGCAGCTTTTGACCCCGGAAAGCGGGCTTTTTCAAGGTGAAATGCAAGAAAACCCAAGGCCTTGTGGCGGGTTGACAAGGGCAGGGCCCCTGGCCATGTTGCGCCCTCGCCGAACAACCCCCGGAGGGGTGGCCGAGTGGCTGAAGGCACACCTTTGCTAAAGGTGCATACCCCAAAAGGGTATCGTGGGTTCGAATCCCACCCCCTCCGCCACCCTACGCCTTCGGCTTCGGGTGGCAGGCCACCCTTCGGCCTGACACACGAAGGCGTTTAGGCGTAGGAGTGTCTCCCGAAGTTCTGCTTGGAGCGTAGGGAGACTGGTCCGGTGTGGTACGTCTACTTCCTGCAACTGAATAACGGCGATGTTTAAGTGGGCTCCACAGATGACCTGCGCCGTCGTTTGGTATCCCATGAGAGCGGACAGGTTCTGTCGACCAAGGGCCATCTGCCTGTGACGTTGCTCTCCTATGTCGCTGTTCAGACTGGTAAAAAGGCCCACGAACTGGAGCGATATTTCAAATCAGGGTCGGGAAAAGCGGTCGCCAAAAAGCGCTTTTGGTAGGGATTTCCGCCTATGGCTCCGCAGCTTCGGCTGCCAGGCCACTCTATATCCCCCCAACCTTCATCCGCCCTTATCCACCAGTTCTTAAGCTGGGCGTTCTATAGCGACCCAATCTATGGCGGGGGCCGGGTCCACATGGTTACTGTGGGGGCTGAACGCGTGCAGTGGGGGAACAACGGTCCATGACGTCTTACGATTATGATTTGGTGGTGATCGGTTCGGGGCCGGGCGGCCAGCGCGCGGCCATTCAGGCCGCCAAGCTGGGCAAGAAGACGCTGCTGATCGAGCGTAAAGCCGTCGTCGGCGGCATCTGCATCAACACCGGCACCATTCCCTCAAAGACCCTGCGCGAGGCGGCGTTGCATCTGTCCGGATATCGCGAGCGCGGCATTTACGGCGCGTCCTACTCGGTGAAGCAGAACATCACCATGCCTGACCTGTTATTCCGCACGGGCCACGTCATCCGGCACGAAGTGGACGTGACGTTGCACCAATTGCAGCGAAACCGCATCGAAATGTCGACCGGCGATGCCAGCTTTGTCGACGCCCATACGGTCAGCATTGAAGACGCGGGCCGCGGCGGGCGCGGCCAGAGCAAGGTGACGGCAGCCCACTTTGTGATCGCCACGGGCACCAGTGCGGCGCGTGACAAAAACATCCCCTTCGACGGCCAGAAGATTTTCATCAGCGACGACATTCTGACGCTGGAGAACCTGCCGCGCACGCTGGCGGTGGTGGGGGCGGGCGTCATTGGCATCGAGTATGCCACGATTTTCGCGGCGCTTGGCGTGCGCGTGACGATTATCGACAAGCGCAATCAGTTGCTGCCGTTCATCGACCGCGAGATTACCGACAACCTGGCGCATCACCTGCAACAGAACCGCGCCACGTTGCGCTTGGGCGAGGAAGTGAAGGCGCTGGACCTGACCACGGACGACAAGGGCGAGAAGGTGCGGATCACGCTGGCCAGCGGCAAGCAGATCATCACCGAAAAAGCGCTGTATTCCATCGGCCGCGCGGGCGCCACCGAGACGCTCAACTTGGAGTCCGCCGGCGTGAAGATCGATGACCGCGGGCGCATTACCGTGAACAGCAGCTATCAATCCTCGCAGCCGCATATCTATGCGGTGGGCGACGTGATCGGCTTCCCCAGCCTGGCCTCGACCTCCATGGAGCAGGGACGCCTGGCCGCCTGCCATGCCTTCGGCGCGAAGGCCGAGAGCGTTCCGGCGCTGTTTCCGTACGGTATTTATACAATCCCCGAGATTTCCACCGTCGGCCGCACCGAGGAAGAACTGACGCGCGACGGCGTGCCCTACGAAGTGGGCAAGGCCAACTACCGCGAAATCGCGCGCGGTCAGATCATCGGCGACAACACCGGGCTGTTGAAGCTGCTGTTCAACATCGACACGCGGGAACTGCTGGGCGTGCACATCATCGGCGAAGGCGCCAGTGAACTCATTCACATCGGCCAGGCCGTTCTGGCCCACAAGGGCACGATTGATTACTTCGTCAACACGGTCTTCAACTACCCGACGTTGGCCGAGTGCTACAAAACCGCGGCCTTCGACGGCATCAACCGGCTGGGTTAGGGTTCTTAACGCTTCAGCACCCACAGCGCCACGAAGCTGACGAACGCGGCAAGGCTTAAGTAAAGCCCCACAAAGGGCAGGCCGCCCTGGTCGGCCAGGGCTTGCGCGACGATGGGGGCCATGGCGCCGCCCAGAATGCCGCCGGCGTTGAAGGCGACGGATGCGCCTGTGTAGCGCACGCGCGCCGGGAACAGCCCGGGCAGCCATGCGCCCAGAGGGCCGTAGGTGAAGCCCATCAGCATCAGGGCGGCCGACAGAAATAGCCAGATCAGGACCAGCGAGCCCGAGGTCAGCATGGGCGCCAGCACGAAGCCGATCAGCACCGTGCCCAGGCAGCCGATCATCAGCACGCGGCGGCCATTGGTGCGGTCGGACATGCTGCCCGCGACAATGATGCCGACCGCCAGGAATACGATCGCGCCCAGTTGCACGGCCAGGAAGGTTTCGCGGGCATAGCCCAGCGTGGTCGTTCCGTACCCCAAAGCAAATGCAGTCGTGAGGTAGAAGATGGCGAAGCACGCCACCACCGCGAACACGCCGCCGATGGTTTCGCGCGGATAGTCACGCAAGACTTCGCCTAAGGGCACGCGCGGCGGCGGCGCTTCCTTCAGGGCGGCGGCGAAAGCGGGGGTTTCGGTCAACTTCAGGCGCACCCACAAACCCACGGCCACCAATAATGCACTGGCCAGAAACGGCAGACGCCAGCCCCAGCTGATGAATTCTTCCTGCGTCAGTACAAGGCCCAGAATCAGGAACAGGCCGTTGGCCATGATGAAGCCCACCGGTGCGCCCAACTGCGGGAACATGCCGAAGCGCGCCTTGAAGCCGGGCGGAGCGTTCTCGACCGCCAGCAGCGCGGCCCCGCCCCATTCGCCGCCGAGACCGAAGCCCTGACCGAAACGCAGAATGCATAAGGCCAGCGGGGCCAGCCAGCCGGCGGTTTCGTAGGTGGGTAGGAAGGCGATGGCGAGCGTCGAGAGGCCCATCACCAGCAGCGAAGCCACCAGCGTGGACTTGCGCCCGATGCGGTCGCCGAAATGGCCGAAGGCGATGGCTCCCAGGGGCCGGGCGATGAAGGCGATGCTGAAGCTGGCGTAGGCCGCCAGCAACTGGGCCGAGGGCGAGGCGGCGGGGAAGAACAGGGGCCCAAACACCAGCGAGGCCGCCGTGGCGTAAATATAGAAGTCGTAGAACTCGATGGCGGTGCCGGCCAGGCTGGCCAGCACGACACGGCGGTGCTGCGGCGCGAACAGCGCGTTTTGGGTTGCGGCCGACATGCGATGCTTAAATCCTTCTCCCCCGTGCGGGCTTTTGAAAGCCCGGCCCCGATGGCATAGCGGGATGCCGCAGCGGTGTCAAAACGGCGTCAGACCCGGCGCAGGCGCTTCCAAGCTTAAGCATCCCGTGGCAGCATCGCGGGGTATGAGCAATCCATTGATCCCCGCGCGCGATGAATGTGTCGTCGGCCCGCTGTTGAAGCGCTGGGCGGCGGCAAGTCCCGACAAGCCGCTGTTCCTGTTCACCGACGGGTCGCAGTGGACGTTCGCCGAAACCCTGGACCGCGCCCAGCGCGCGGCGGCGGGCCTGAAAAACCTGGGCCTGCGGCAGGGGCAGAATATTTTGTGCATGCTGCCCAATAGCCCCGAGGCGATTCTGACGTGGTTTGGGGCGAACATGCTGGGCGCGGTGTTCGTGCCCATCAACACGGCCTATCGCGGCGGGCTGTTGCAGCACACTGTGACGCTGTCTGACGCCGAAGTGCTGGTGGTTCACGCGAGTTTCCTGCCGCGCCTCACCGAGATCGACCGCGGCCATGTGAAACACGTGGTCGTGGTGGGCGTTGGCCCGCGCGATCCGTTGCCGGGCGTCACGTTTCACGATACAGCGGTACTGCAGCCCGCCGAGAAAGCCGAAGCCGAGCGCGATGTGCAGCCGTGGGACACCATCTACATCATGTTCACCTCGGGCACGACCGGCCCCTCCAAAGCGGTGGTCAGCACTTACATTCAGGTCTGGTCGGGTGCAGCCATGGCCTTGCCCTACTTCACGGCGGAAGACCGCGTGCTAGCCAACCTGCCGCTGTTCCATGTGACGGGCGTGGGCGCGGTGATGGACCGGCTGATCAAAGGCGGAACATGCGTGCTGCATGACGGCTTCAAGGCCGACGCCTTTTGGGATGTGATCCGCAAGTTCCAGATTACAGGTTGTTGTCTGGTGGGGGCCATGACCCGCTTTCTGCTGAAGCAGCCGCCAAGCCCGCGCGACCGCGACCATACCTTGCGCAATGTGACGACCGTGCCCTGGAACCAGGACTCGCTGGCTGTGGCTGAACGTTACGGCCTGAATATGTACACCGCCTTCAACATGACCGAGATCGCCACGCCCATCGCCCAGGAGCGGCCCAACCCGCCGCAGTTCGGCACCTGCGGCAAGGTGCGCGACCGCGCCGAGTTGCGCATCGTTGACGCCAACGACAACGAAGTGCCCGTGGGCGAGGTGGGTGAACTCATCATCCGCTCCGAACGCCCCTGGGAAATGACCACCAGCTACTTCCGCAACCCGGAGGCCACTGCATCAGCGTGGCGCAACGGCTGGTTCCACACGGGCGACAGCTTCAAAAAAGACGCCGAGGGCTTTTACTACTTTGTCGACCGCAAGAAAGACGCCATCCGGCGGCGCGGCGAGAATATTTCCTCCTTCGAGGTGGAATCCGAAGCCGCCGTGCACCCGTGCGTGCAGGACGTGGCCGTGATCCCCGTGCCCAGCGAGTTCGGCGAGGACGAGGTGATGCTGGTGGCCGCGCCCGTGCCGGGCAAGGCCATCGACCCCGTGGACTTGCTGAAGTTCCTCGAGCCGCGCATGGCGCATTTCATGCTGCCGCGCTTTATCCGGATTATGGACGCGCTGCCGAAAACACCGACCGCCAAAGTGGAAAAGCATAAACTGCGCGCTGAAGGCATAACGCCCGACACCTGGGACCGCGAGGCCCATGGGGTAACGGTGCGCCACGGCAAACTGTTGATCGCAAGTTAGGGGGATAAGTTATGGATACGCCGGAAAGCATTTTGGCTTTGGCCAAGAAGTTTGTCGCCGCCATCATGGCCAAGGACATCGACAGCATACGAGAGGTTTACGCCCCGGGGGCGAAAATTTGGCACAACTTCGACGGCATCTACCAAACCGTCGACGATAACATCAAAGGCGTGCACTGGATTCACAAGGTGCTGACGAACGTCAATTATGACGTGAAGCGCATCCAACCGTTTCCGGGCGGCTATTTGCAGGAACACGTCCTGCGCGGCAAGCTTGCGACAGGGGAGGACTTCGCCATGCCGGCCTGCGTCATCTGCACGGTGGTGGACGGCAAGATCACCGCGCTGGACGAGTATCTGGACTCGCGCCACACCAAGCCTTTGGTGGCCGCGAACGTATCGCGCTGATCACTTCAGCGTTCTGCCGAAGAACTCCATGATGCGCTCCTGCTGGTTCTGACGCACCTGGGGGTCGCTGATCATGTGCGTGCCCAGCATGGGCATGAACTCGTAAGGCTTGCCCGCCATGAACAGCGCGTCGATGGCCTGCAATGTGTGCTGGGCGTACACGTTGTCGTCCGTGAGGCCGTGGATCAGCAAGAGCGGGCGCTGCAATTCTTTTACGTAAGTAGTGACATTGCTGACGCGGTACGCCTCGGGCGCTGCGGCGGGCAGGCCGAGGTAGCGCTCGGTGTAATGGGTGTCGTAGTTCTCCCAGGTGATGACGGGCGCCCCCGCCACACCGGCCTTGAACACATCCGGGCGGCGCATGGTCGCCATGGCCGAGAAATAGCCGCCGAAGGACCAGCCGGTGACGCCGACGCGGGCCAAATCCATCTCGGGGTATTGCGCGGCCAGCGCGCGCAACCCATCGATCTGGTCTTGCAAGGCGATGTCGATGAAGTTGCCGCGGATGATGCGCTCCCAGTCGCGGCCATAACCTGGTGTGCCCCGGTTGTCGATGCGCACGACGATGTAGCCCTGGTCGGCCATCCACTGATCGAGGAAATAGCTGCGCAAAGACGATGTTACACGCTTGGCCGTGGGCCCGGCGTAGACATAAAGAATGACCGGATACTTTTTGTCTTTGGCGAAATCCTTGGGCCGGATGATCGCCGCATCCATAACATGCGCGGACTTGGTGCGCGTCAGTTCGACCACGGGCAGGGACGGCGGCGTTTCAATCACGGTGGGCAGCGGCACCGCGCTTGCGCCGGTTACGATTTCCGCGCCCAACTTGCCGTCGCGCAGGTGATAGCTATGCACGTAGGCATCGGTGGCCTTGGCGAACACCGCCGAATGGGTGCCTGACCCACTGGTGACTTGCACGCCCTTGCCACCCGCGAGCGGGAATTGCCAGACTTGTGTCTCGCGCGGGTCGCTCGCACCCTGCACTGAGACAACGCCCTTGGCCGCGTTCACGTCGATCAATCGCTTGTAGCCGAAATCGCGCGGGGTGACGAACCGCACGAAGCCGCCGCCGGCCTTACGCAGTTCCACTTGCCAGGCGCCCTTGCGCTCGGTGGTCCACAGAAACTGCTTACCTCCCGGCAGCCAGATCGGCGTTTCAGCGAAATCAAGATTCAGCCACGCCGCGTCGGTTTCGGTCAGCAGCGTGCGCGTCTTGCCGGTGGTGGTGTTGGCGGTGAGCAGCATTTGTTTTTGCTGCGCGCGGTTCTGCACCAGCAGCGTCAGGGGAGCCGCGGGTTCGTCCCACACCACGCGGGCGAGGTACGGGAAGGCCTCGCGGTCCCAGTCGATCCAGCGCGTCTCGCCGCCGTCGCGCGAAATCACGCCCAGGCGCACCTTGGTGTTGGCAGTGCCCGCGCGCGGATAGAAGAATGCCTGGGGCTTGGCCTCAGGGCGCAAGGGGTCGGCGATGTAGCGGACTTCCACGCCGGATTCATCGTTCTCCTGATAGGCCAGATGCGCGCTGTCCGGCGACCACCAGTAACCCTTGCTGCGGCCCATTTCCTCCTGCGCCACGAACTCGGCCACCGCATGATGCAGCGTCTCGGTGGCGCCAGTGGTGATCTGCCGGGCCTCGCGCGTCAGAAGATCGATCACATGCAGTTCGTTTTTGGCCACGGCGGCCAGGTACTTGCCGTCGGGCGACAGGCGCGGGTCGATCCAGCCCTGGCCCGGCAGTTCCACGGCTTGCAGGTCGGGCAGGTTCAGCATGTACAGCTTGCCCGACAGCGAGACGATTAAACGATGACCGTCCTTCGACAGTTCAAAGCGCGTGAAGCCGCGTACACTGACGCGCGCACGTTCGCGCCGCGCTTTTTCCTCGGGCGATAGCTGCTCCTCGGCGCTGCCCAGCACTTGCGCGGGCGTGATCAGTTCGCGCTCCTGGCTTGTGGCGATGTCGAAGGCATAAAGCCGCAACACCGGGTCGCGCGCGCCGCCGCGCAGGAAGATCACCGTCTTGCCGTCGGGCGTGAACTTGGGCGAGACGATGTTGCCCAAGCTGTAGTCGCGCGTTTCGGCCAGATCGCGGAAGAACGCGGCGGAGGATGTTTGCGGCTCGGCCTGGGTCGCGCCGGCGCAAAGCAATGCGCCGGTCAGAGATAAAAAGCGCAGAAGACGGTTCATTTACGCCACCTTAATGACAATTTTGCCGATTTTCGCACCGCTTTCCATGTAACGCACGGCGTCCATGGCTTCCGCAAACGGAAAGACGCGATCAATGACGGGCTTGATGCTGTTCGTATGTGCGGCGGTCACTGCGTCTTCCAGCATGCGCCGGCTGCCAACAATCACGCCCTTGATCGTCAGGCCCTTCATGATCATGCCACGCGGAAACTCTCTCAGGCCCACAGCCTCGGTCGCAGGTCCACCGCGCTGCACCGGATTTGAGCCGATCAGCATGACGCGCCCGTTGGAGGCGCAGGCCATGAGGCAACGCTCCATTTCGGATATTCCCACCGTATTCAGCACAACATCGACACCGCGCCCGCCGGTTTTTTGCAGAACTTCTTTGTGCCAGTCCGGTGTGGTGCGGTAGTTCACCGTAAAATCGGCGCCCAGCGCGACCATACGGGTCAGCTTGTCGTCGCTGGATGACGTAACACCCACGCGCGCGCCCAACATCTTGGCCCATTGAAACCCGAACACCGATACGCCGCCGGTGCCCAGCGTCAGCACGGTTTCGCCTGGTCGCACCGCGCCATCCTCCACCACCGCGTGCCACGCGGTCAGACCCGCGTTGGGCAAGGTGCTGGCGTCTTCGTAACTCATGCTATCGGGGATTTTGACCAGCCCCTGCGCCGGGACAACGATGTGCTCGGCCAGGAAACCGTCGGTATTTACCGAGAAATCCAGCTTGGACATGCTCTCGTCGTCCCAGTCGCCGTCAATCCACAGCGGAAAATGCGTGACGATCACGCGCTCGCCCACGGCCGTGCGGGTGACGTCCGAGCCCAGTGCAACGACTTCGCAGGCGTTATCATCAAGCGGTACCCGCGTTGGGCTATCGCCCGGCCCGCCGAAGATCCGCACACGGCGCATGAGGCTGAGATCGCGGGCATTCAACCCCGTCGCGTGAATTTTCAAGAGAACTTCACCCGGGCCCGGCTTCGGCATGGGGCGTTCGGCCAGGCGCAGGTTGATGCCGTCGCGCGCATCGCCCACTTCGTAGACGCGCGTGCGCTTGGCAATGGCAGCCTGGGCCCGGTCCGGTCGCGCCAGTACGGCGGGCAGGGCCGCGACACCCGCAGCCGTCAGGGCTGCGCGCCGTGACAATATTCTGGTCATTTCCGGGCAGCCGACATCAAGGCCGGCAATCGTTCGATGAATTGGCCGCGCAGACGCACGCCGGCGCGGTCGTCTTTCTTTTCGTCGTCGCGCACCAGGGCCGCGAAAGCAATGGTGCGGCTGCCTTTGGTCGCCCAACCCACGAACCAGCCGAACTGGCGGTCGCGCTTGGGATAGTCGGGTGTGGCGCGCAACAGGCCGCTGCCGGTTTTGCCGTAGACCGTCCAGTCATCGTCGGCCGGGAACGACGGCATGATGGCTTTGGTTTTCGCAATCGCTTCTTTTGAAACGCCAAGCTGGCCCGCGAGCATGCGCCGGATGAAGCCCACTTCCTCGGCGGGCGAGATTAGTAAGGACGAACCCAGCCAGGCATTGGTGAGCCCATTGTTGCGCCCGGGGTCGCCCGAGATGTCGCCGTTGCCGTAGTTAAAGCGCGCCACGTAGTCCGCGAATTTCTCTGAGCCCATTTCGCGCGTCAGCACCTGCGAGTACCACACCACCGAATCTTCCATCCAGATGGTCGGGTCGGTGGTGACCTTCCAGCTTTCCATCATGGCCCGGTATTCGTCCTTATAAGGACGGGCGGGGGTGCGGGCGTCCACTAATGCCCCACTGTCATAGCCCATCAGGCTGAGGGCGATCTTGAAGGTGGAGGCGGGGCTTTCCCGCGTGCCGCAGGGGCCGTCCTGCACCAGAACCTCGCCACTTTTGGCGTCCACGATGATGGTGCAGCCGGGCCCGGCCATGGCGGGTAGGGCCAGCGAGGCCCCCCAAACGGCTCCGAAAGCCAACCCCAGCCAACGCGTCTTCGTCATCGTCCGTGTCCTTCAAAAGCAGGGCGGCATCATGCAACGGCGGCGGCGTTTTGGATACCGCCGGGGGATGGGGCGAGAGAATCGGCGGCCCGGAGTCGGAGGGGTGATTCGCGGCATGCCGTCAAAAAGCCCCCAAAAATGGGCCTTGGCGGCATGTCGGAGATTTTTATTTTTCACGGCGCTTGACTTGGAAAATCGCCGCACGCGCGGCGCTGCAACATCGCATGTTCACATCAGATGGTTCGCGCTCAAAACTCAATGCATGGACAAGGTAGCGCAAAACCTGTGAAAACGGCCCGAATCCGCAGAGATTCTAGGCTTTTCAGGGCCGCTCAATTGCGGCGTGCGTGCGTCTTGCGCGTGTTCGGCGTGCATGTCGGCCGTGTTTGAGGGCGTCAAAAACAGCGTGTTCGGGGGTGTTTTCGGGGCCCCGGCAAACGCGAACAATCCACAGCCGGAAGCGCAACATATGGGGTATTTGCGCCGAAATGCTTGCATATGTTGGGGGTCTGTGATTCTCTCTCGCGCACAGTTGAAGACCTTTCAAACTGTATATCGTCTCAAAAAAGGATCGAGAGAATGGCCGC
>JAEUKM010000362.1 GCA_016793085.1 Rhodospirillaceae bacterium | reverse complement strand
CGAGATCGCCCGCGAAATAACTGGGGTCAAATGCGCCGTCGAGCCACGGCGTGAAGTGTGTCGCCACCACGCGCTCGCCCACTTTTACGTTGCTCACGCCGTCGCCCACGGCCACGACATCGCCCGCGCCGTCGGAGAGTGGAATGCGGTTGGGCGGCTTCGTACCCTGGTACTTGCCTTCCGTTAGCATGATGTCGCGGCGGTTGAGCGACGAGGCCTTGACGGCCACGACCGCTTGGCCGGGCAGGGGCTTGGGCTCTGGCCGCTCGACCAGACGCAGCGACGCAATGCCCTTTTGCTCGCCCAGTTCCCAGACTTTCATGTGCCCCTCAATTCAATGATGAACACAGAGCATGGGGTATTTGTCATTCCCGCGAAAGCGGGAATCCATGCGGCTTAGTGCTTGATGACGATCTTGCCCAGGTGCTTCTGGCTTTGCATGTGGGTGTAGGCCTCTTTGGCGTCGGCGAAATGCACCACCTTGTCGATGACGGGCTTCTGGTTGCTTTTCACCAGGGCGGCGATCAGGTCTTCCAGCATCTTGCGGCTGCCGACTGTAATGCCGCGCAGGTTCAGGTTCTTACCCACCAGCGGCATCACGTTCGGCGGAGTCTTGGCTTGCTCGAAGCCGCCGATGAGGCCGATGCGGCCGTTGAAGGCGGCGGCGGCGAAGGATTTATCCAGGTTGCCGGGGCCTGCCGTCTCCACAACGATGTCGGCACCCTTGCCGCCAGTGGCTTCTAATACAGCCTTGGGCCAGTCGGCGTTGGTTTTGTAGTTCACGCCCGCATCGGCCCCCAGTGTTTTGGCGCGCGCCAGTTTGTCGTCGCTGGACGACGTGATGACTGACTTCAGCCCCAAAGCTTTGGCGATCTGCACGCCGAAGATCGAGACACCGCCGGTGCCGATCAACAAAACGGTATCACCGGCCTTGGCTTTGCCCGCCTCGACGATGGCGTTCCAGGCCGTCACGCCGGCGCAGGGTAGGCAGGCGGCTTCTTCAAACGTCCAGGTGTCGGGAATCTTCACCAGCGCGTCGGCGGGGTAGACGCCCATGTCGGCCAGCGTGCCGTCGGAGCCGCCGCCGAGATCGCTGCCGAAGTATTGCGGGCCGAAGGGGCCCTCGATCCAGCGCGAGAAGAAACTGATGGTGACGCGGTCGCCAGGCTTCACGCGCGTGACACCTTCGCCAACCGACACCACTTCGCCTGCGCCGTCGCTGAAGGGCACCAGGGTTTCGGGCTTGGCCGGGCCGTACCAGCCGTTCAGCACCATGACGTCGCGGAAGTTGATGGCGTTGGCCTTGATGCGCACCACGGCCTGACCGGCGGCGGCCTTCGGTTCCGGGCGGTCCACCAGGCGCAGGCTGTCGGGGCCTTTTTGCGCGCCGACTTCGTAAACTTTCATGTGCGGTCCCTTTGTAATGAAAACGGCCGTGGGCGTTAAAAACCCTGGGCAAACGATGGGCGGTTTTAACCAATGGAGGTTGCACGGGGCAGGCACGGTTTTTGGCCCTGCCCGCGTAACGGTGTGGGCCGGAGGGCGACAGATTTAGCCCATTAATCTTTCTGAATCGAATCCAGGTGCAACCGGGCTTTTCAACCGTGCGTTCATGGAAGACTCGTGGAAACGATAGCGGTGGGGACCGCACCCGGACATGCAAAACGCCAAATACCTTGGCTATATCGCCATTATTTTCGCTGTACTGCTGGACCTTTATGCAGGCAACCCCGATGGGGATGCCCACTTCAGGGTCCTGATCGACTGGCTGGCGCTTTTCTTCGCGGTGGCCGGCCTGGGCGGCCTCGCGGCGGGGCCTGTCAGCTCGCTCAGGCGTTAGCGTCCTCAGGCGGTAAAGTTCTTATCCGCCTTTTATTCAACCGCCCGGACGTATGGCCGGGCTACGCGCGGACCTGGGGTATTTTCGCGACAATTTTAAAGGAAATCCAAAGGGTTATAGACCCTGCGCCGGAAGGGCTTTTTGCTCTGGGCAAAAGTTCCAAAAGCCGGGTTGGGCGTCTTTATAAAGTCTTTATGCCCCCGGGCCCTTTCCGCATCGTCCCTTTACGCCCTTCAGCCGCATCTTTTCTCCCACGGCGGCCCCCACTCCTTGATCCCAAGGTGGCGCGGGGGCCCTCGGAGCGGAGGGAGAAAAATGAGCGGTTTTCACAACGAGATGACGGCGCTGCTGCCCGACCTGACCCGGTTCGCCCGGGCCCTGACGCGCAACGAAGACAATGCTCATGACCTTGTGCAGGACTGTGTCGAGCGGGCGCTGTGCAAGCGGGCCCTGTTCCAGGACGGCACCAGCCTGAAGTCGTGGCTGTTCACCCTGATGCGCAATCTTTTCATCAGCCAGAAGCGCCGCGAAGCGGTGGACCGCAAGTGCATGACGCTTACCAACGTCGATGCCTGCACCGTCGAAAAGCCGCGCCAGACCGACCACGTGTTCCTGTCCGAAACCTTGCGCGCGATGAAGTCGCTGTCCAAGGCCGAGCGCCAGGCCATCGTGATCCTGGGCATCCATGACGCCCCACAGCAGGCGGTGGCCAAGATGTGCGGCGAGCCGGTGGGCACCTTGAAATCGCGCCTGTCACGCGGCCGCGCCCACCTGCGCGATCAGATGGGCCTGGGCGCTGATGCGCACGCCCACTAAGCGCTGATTGGAATTTTGACGGACGGATTTTTACGGATCCACTGGTCAGGCGTCTCCCATCCCCCCAACAGCCTCCAGTGGTAACTTAGCCCCGTCGCTGAAAAGCGGCGGGGCTTTTTCTTTTTGGATTTTCTTTGCGTGACGTTTACGAGGCCTGGAAGCGGTAACCGACGCCGGGCTCGGTCAGGAGATACTTGGGCGCGGCAGGGTCCTGCTCCAGCTTCTGGCGCAACTGGCCCATATAGACGCGCAAGTACTGCGTTTCCTCGATGTAACCTTGGCCCCACACTTCCTGCAGAAGTTGCTGGTGAGTAATGACCTTGCCCGGGTGCGAGGCGAGAATGCGCATCAGGTCGTATTCCTTGCGCGAAAGGCGGATCTGCTTGCCGCCCACAGTGACCAGGCGCTTGGCCAGGTCGATCACCAGGTCGCCGGCGGTGATGACCGCGCCCGCATCGGCGGTGTCCTCGGCCTTCTGACGCAGGCAGGCGCGCATGCGGGCCAGAAGCTCGCCCATGCTGAAGGGCTTGGTGACGTAATCGTTGGCGCCCCGGTCGAGTGCATCGATCTTGTCGGCCTCGTCCGAGCGCACCGACAACACGATGACCGGCACCTTGCTCCATTCGCGCAGGCCCGTGATGACCTCGAGCCCGTCGGTGTCGGGCAGGCCCAGGTCAAGGATGACCAGTTCGGGCTTCTGCAATGTGGCCTGCCGGACACCTTCCTTGCCGGTGTCGGCCTCGATCACTTCATAGTCGTGCGCCTGTAGGCTCGCACGCAGAAAGCGGCGGATCTGCGGTTCGTCGTCGACAATCAGGATGCGGGGTCCGTTGGGCATCGGCGGTGTTTTTTAACGCGGCTATGGCGGACTTTAATGAGTCTCTTAGATTTCCGCC
Organism: Rhodospirillaceae bacterium; assembly: GCA_016793085.1. GTDB lineage: Bacteria > Pseudomonadota > Alphaproteobacteria > Rhodospirillales > Rhodospirillaceae. The sequence goes on along the minus strand of JAEUKM010000362.1, from coordinate 497 downwards.
AATTCTTCTTCGCTGGGCGCGGTGATGGGCAGGCGCACGCGCATGGTGGTGCCATGGCCCAGGCCTTCGCTTAAGGCTTCGATGGTGCCGCCGTGGGCTTCGACAATCCCCTTGCAAATCGCCAGGCCCAGGCCGGTGCCCGCGACCGTGTGGTCGCGCTGCTTGGCGCGGTAGAACTTGTCGAACACGGCCCCCAATTCATCGGCGGGGATGCCGCGGCCCTGGTCGGCCACGTCGATGGCGATGTCGCCGTCAATGCGCCGCGCGGTGATCTGGATGGCGCTGTCGATGGGAGCGTACTTGGTGGCATTGTCGAGCAGGTTCACCAGTACGTTTTCCATCAGCACGAAATCGGCGTTGATCAGCGGCAGTTTCTCGGCCACGTCCACGTAAACCTCGTGGTTCTGCAGGCGGCGATGAGTGGCGTCCAGCGCGGTGCCGATCAGGTCGCCCACTTCGGCCCACTGCATGTGGGGCACCAGTACGCCCGATTCCAG
>JAEUKM010000347.1 GCA_016793085.1 Rhodospirillaceae bacterium | reverse complement strand
TAGTCGGCGGTGTAGTTCACGGGCTGGAGGTGGATGTCGACTTCGCGAAGCCCGCGCGGCGGCACGAAATTGGGATCGAGCGTCAGCGAACCCTTGGCCTTGCCGTGCAGCTTCTCGTAGGTCTGCTCCAGGCGCTCTTTCTGGCGGTAGATGGGATCGGCAATGGCGTCCCACATCAACTCCTGGGCGTCGCGGTTCAAGGCCGAGAACATCAGGTAGCTGGGTTCCCGGTACATGACCGGGCCGATCTCGTGGCGGTCCTTGGGCTCGCGGCCGTGTTCCTTCACGAACTTGGGTTTGGCGGCTTTTTCGTAGATGGCTTTGTTGCCGGGGCGCAGCTTGCGGCCAATGTGCGTCTTCAAGGACAGCACGAATAACTGCCGCGCCTTCTCGTCGTGGTTCGGCTGCGAGAGCATGTCGTGAACGGGATTACGGGCCATGGCCAACCTCTCAACATGAAACCGGGGTGCGGTGCGCCCGGCCATAAAGGTTATGGATATATGCTATATAGGAAACTCGGAGGCCCTTCACCAGCGCCAACAGGGGCCGCGAACGCAGGATAATCGTTACGGCGCTCCAAGGTATAGAAAGGCTTACGTCTTATTGGCCTGCATGTGCGCCAGGGCGGCTTGCAGGCTCTGCCGCTCGAAGCGCGGCAGGATCAGACGCAGGCCTACGAAAACCAGCACCGCAATCGCAACACCCATGGCGATGATGCGCGATGGCGTGTTGAGCAGCCCCCGCGCGGCGGGCAGGCGCGTCAGGGTCTCGGCCAGGGCCGCGGCCACCAGCCCGCCGTAGGAAATGGCCATGTAGCGGTAGTGCAGGTTCAGCCAGCCCGTGCGCCGGCGGACCAGCGGCCACAGCCCGCGCGCCAGCGCCAAGAGGCTCAACAGCGCGAGCACATGGAAGGCTCCGAAACTGCCGGTGAGACGGTAGAGGCCCAGTGCGGTGATGTTCACCGTCAGCATGGCCAGCGCGAAGGCCACGCCCAGCAGCCGGTGAACGGGCGTGCCCTTGGGATCGGCGAACACGATCAGGCCCAGGAGCAGCCCGGCGACGGCGGCGGTCATGTGAGCGGCGCCCAAAGTCGAGAAATACATAGAATGGGTCCTTCAGTTTAGGTTTGCGGCGTCGTGGGCGCCGCGTCGAGGATGTCGCGCAGGTAGGCCACGTGGCTTTCAAAGGCGCGGCGGCCTGCCGTGGTGACGGCGACGGTCGTGCGCGGCTTCTTGCCGACGAACTCCTTGACGATCTTGATGTAGCCCGCACCCTCCAGCGTGGTCAGGTGCGCGCCCAGGTTTCCGTCCGTGGCGCCGGTGATGGCCTTCAGGCGCGCGAATTCCAGGGCTTCGCTGCGCGGTACGGCGTTCAGCGCGGACATGATCTTCAGCCGCACGGACTGGTGGATCACTTCGTTGGCGGCGGGGGCGGACATTCAGGCGCTCCGCATCCAGAAGCCGCCCAGCAAAAGCGTGATACCGCCCGCCGCCGAGATGAACGAAATGGCGTGGGCGGGCAGGATGAAAAACCCGATCAGCGTGAGAACGCCCAGGACCACGCCCAGTATGGCGTAGCGCGCCCCCACCCACAGCCCGACGCCGATGTAGACGGCGCTGACCATCAGGGCTGCAAGGCTCATGAACTGCGCGCCCGAGGTGGGGCCGAACACCATGCTGACGGCGACGAAGAAACCGATGGCCACCGCCACCAGCCCGCCGTAGCGCAGGCCGCTGGCGGCAGGCGTCGCGGCCCCGGAGCTTGCCGCGCCGGACCCCGCAGCGCTGCGCGCATCGCGCACGATAAAGTACAGGCTGGCGCTGAAGCCGATGGCGTCCACCACCAGCCAGGTCCAGCCGGCGTTGCCGGGCGTTAGTTCGGTCATGACACCCACGGCCAGCCACAGGGCGCCCCACAGCAGCAGGTGCGGACTGGCCTTGGTGTAATTGAGGAGCTGGCGGCTGTGCGTGCCGGCGGCGGCGATTTCGCGCAAAGCCAGGGCGGCGTCGTCTCGGGTCAGGGTCATGGGGTCCTCCGAATCGTGTGCAACTCTGTAGCGCAGAGTATACTTTCAGAGAACT
>JAEUKM010000337.1 GCA_016793085.1 Rhodospirillaceae bacterium | reverse complement strand
GCTGGCGTCGTTCGCGGGCCGCGAGATCGCCAGGTTCTGCTTGTGCGCTTCCATGAACAGCAGATTGCCGGTGAAGGGTTCGATGCCGTTGTCGAAGAACGACAGGGGCCCGGCTTGTTTGAAGGCATAATTGCCGTAGTGCGCGGCCGAGTGCGGGTTCTTGTCGCCCTGTTTCAGCCATTGCGAGTTGGTCTTGCCCTGAGCGGCAGCCTGAATTTCGCTGTAGGCATTGTACTTCTGCCAGCCCGTCGCCAGGGCGGTCAGCAAAAGCATGACCATGATGATGGCCGTCCACTTGAAGCGGCCGTCCCGGACGATTTCGGTGAACTCTTTGCGCGCAACAACGCCGATCATGCTCGGCGGCGTGACGCCAGACAGGCTTGCTTCAGCCATGATGGTCCTCCCCGGACAAAAGTAGTGATTAGTGCATGTGCTCGAGGTAAATGCGCTCTAAGTCGGCATGCGACACTTCATCGGTCGAGAGCTCGCGCATCAGGCGGCCCTCGCGCATGATGCCGATGCGCGTGCCGGTTTCCTTGGCGCGGAACAGGTCATGCGTCGCCATCAGAATGGCCGCACCCTGGCCCTGCAACTGTTTCAGCAGCTCCGAGAACTCGTTGCTGGCCTTGGGGTCAAGGCCCGAGGTGGGCTCGTCCAGCAGCAAGGCCTTTGCCTGCTTGGCCAGTGCGATGGCGACACCCACTTTCTGGCGCATGCCCTTCGAGTAGGCCGCCACGCGCTTTTCTTCCGCACCCGCCTGCAAGCCTACCTGCTTCAGGAAATTGCGCAGGTCGTTGTCGGTGTATTCATTGTGGCCGCCCAACTTGGCGAAGTAGGCCAAGTTCTCTAAGCCCGTCAGATTGCCGTACAGCATGACGGTCTCGGGGATGTAGGCCAGGTACTTCTTGGTCTCCAGCGGATGCGTGGTGACGTCGAGGCCGTTTACTTTCGCCTGGCCTTCGCTGGGGTCGATGAAATTCAGGAACAGATTGATGGTCGTGCTTTTGCCGGCGCCATTGGCGCCGAGCAGGCAATAAATGTCCCCGGCGTTGATATTGAGGTCGAGACCCTTCAGGGCTTCGAAGTCGCCGTAGGTTTTTTTCAATTTAATGGCTTCAAGCACGTTGTCTCTCCCCTGGAATGAATGCGTGCGCATTGTAGGCCTCAGGTAGCGCGGGGCCCCTCAAACGTCCGCGTGAGCATTCCGTACTTTGCCTGTGCTCGTCAATAAAAATTGACCGATCGGTCAGTTTTTAATAAAGTTGCGGCCGGAACAGGACAAGAGCCGATGCCTCAGGCTGTTAAAAAGACCCGTAAATCCAGCGCTAAAGCCGGCCATAAGGTCGGAAAAGGCCGCATGAAACGCCAGGCCACCGAGGCCGCCATCGTGGCGGCGTTCGACCGGCTGGTGCGTCGCGACGGCCTGCGCAATGTCGGCGTCAACGCCCTGGTGAAAGAGGCCGGAGTCGGCAAGGGCTTGGTCTACGAATATTTCGGCGGCCTTGCGGGCGTGGTGAAGGTGTGGGGCGAACACAACAAACTGTGGCCTTCCACCGCCGAACTGATGGGCCTGACCGATGATGCCTATGCCCATCTGCACGCCAAGGGCGGGCTGCACGTCCATCTGGAACACGATTGCCCGTGCCAAACCTTTGCCGGATTGTCGCCGCGCGACCGCATCCGCACGGTTGTACGCAACCATATGCAGGGCCTGCGCAGCAATCCGGTCAGCAGCGAGGTCTTGGCCGACGAGCTGATGGCGCCCACCGAAATCACCGCCGCTCTGCAGGGCGCGCGGCGGCGTCTGGGCGAGGAACACGCGGCCATCCATGCCCATAACGATTCCATGCGCGATTACGACAATAGATCTTTGGTGATGATTTTGCTGGCGGCGTCCAACTATTTCGCCATGCGCGCCTTACGCGCGCCGCGTTTCATGGGCGAAGCCATTGACACACCCGAAGGCTGGGACGCGCTGCTCAAGCGCTTCGACCGCGTGGTCGAGATGGTCTTTGACCGCAAGGAACCTGCGGACCATACGCGCACCGAGGACATAACAGCGCCATCTGCGCCGAAACTGTCCGCCTGAATTTTGAAAACTTAAGAGCCGCGTTTCGGCAGCGCGCTGATCATCATTAGTGTGGGCACAAGCAGGGCCGCCGCCACCAGGAAGGGGGCCACAGATCCTAAGCTTGCGAACACCACGCCCGAGAAGGCCGGGCCGACGATGCGGCTTAAGGCTGTCGCACTTTGGTAGGCGCCCATGACAGCGCCGCGTTCGGTTTCCTCGGCTTCCTGCGAGACAAGGCTGGAGATGGTGGGATTGAACAGCCCCGAGCCCACCGACAGGATCGCGCAAGCCACAAGCGTAGTGACGAGATCGTAGGCGAACGACAGCGCCACATAGCCAATCAGCAGCAGCACCAGCGCCGTGATGACAAGTTTGCGCTCGCCGAATTTTTTGGTCAGCTTGCCGATGGCCCCGCCCTGCACGATAGCGCCGATAACGCCAATGAAGGTGAGCAGCAATCCGATGTCGCGGGGCCCGTAACTCAGCTTCGCGTCGGCCCATAGGGCAAAAATGGTCTCGAACTGCGCCCAGGCGGTGACGGCCAGAAAACCGCACAGCGTAAGAAGAATCAGTGTTTTTCGACTGAAGGCCGCGCGCACCTTGTCGGCGAATTTCAGCTTCGGGCGGTTGGCCAAGGCGTCGCGGATGGCGGGGCTTAAGCTTTCTTTCAGGCCGAACTGAGCACCCAAGGCGCCCACGATGGTAATGCCTGCGGCCACCAGCGAGGGCACGAGGAAGTTGGCCGTGGCGGCGTCATTGCCGCCCAAGACGCCGCCGATGGCGGGCCCGAAGATAAAGCCCAATCCGAAGGCCGCGCCCAACAGGCCCATGCCCTTGGCGCGGGTTTCCGGCGTGGTGATATCGGCCATGTAGGCTTGCGCCGCGCCGATGTTGCCCGCCATTACGCCGCCGACAATGCGGCTGATAATCAGCAGAAGCAAACTGTCATCGGCGAAGGCGACGATGACATACGACAGCGCCAGGCCGTAGCTGGTGATAACCAGAACGGGCTTCCGGCCCCAGCTGTCGCTCAAGCGGCCCCACAAAGGGGCGGCGACCAACTGCGCCAGGGAATACAGCCCCAGCACGATGGTGATCACTTCCGGCCCCACGCCCGTGCGCTGGACGATGAACGGCAGCAGCGGAATAAGAAGGCCAAAGCCCACCAGATCGACAAACGTAATCAGGAAAATCGGCAGCATCGTCAGGCAAACCCTGGTTGAAGCATCTTCGGCAAGCGGGCCGCGTTCATGGCGCGGGACCATAGAAGCGCTGCTCTTATATAGGAATAGTCTCCGAAGACGTGCCCTCGCTATGGACGCACAAAGACCATAGGGCTTACTCTGTGCGCGGGCCAGTTCGGGGCGGCATTAATACGCACCGAATATTTTTTGTCTTTGATTTTTTTAAGGAGTCGCCGCCATCGCCGCGCTCGAGCAATCCGGATCGCCGCCGCTGCCGCGCCTGCGCGAGTCGGACGAACGCCCGCTGTATCCGCCGCTGGAGCCTTACAGCACCGGCCTCATGGACGTGGGCGACGGTCACAAACTGTATTGGGAGCAGAGTGGAAACCCCACGGGCGTTCCGGTAATTTTTCTGCACGGCGGGCCCGGCGCCGGTGTGGCGCCTGCGTACCGGCGGTTCTTCGATCCCACACACTACCGCATTATTCTATTCGACCAGCGCGGGGCAGGCCGGTCGACGCCGGATGCCGGACTTGAAAACAACACAACCGCGCACCTGATTTCCGATATCGAGGCCCTGCGCCAGAAACTGAGTATCGAACGCTGGCTAGTGTTCGGCGGTTCGTGGGGCTCTACGTTGGCGCTGGCGTATGGTCAGGCGCACCCCGACCGCTGCATTGCCTTTATCCTGCGCGGGATTTTTCTATTCGGCGCCGATGAAGTGGATTGGTTCGTGCATGGCATGGCGCGCATCTTCCCCGAGGCGTACCGCGCCTTCAGCCAGTTCATCCCCGCCCATGAACGGGGCGAATTGCTGGCGGCTTATTATAAGCGTCTGACCGACCCGGACCCTGGCGTGCACCGCCCCGCAGCACTCGCCTGGTGCAATTACGAAAACGCCTGCTCGCGGCTGATCCCGGCCGGAACAACGCCCCCTGCCTCCGAACCTGCGTTGCGCAAGCGGGCCAGCGCCGAGGCCATACAAGCCGGTTCACTGGCCATGGCGCGCATCGAATGCCATTACATGATCAACCAGGGCTTTATGGAACCAGATCAGCTTCTGGGCCGGATCGGCGTGCTCTTGAAGCATCCGGCGGTGATCGTGCAGGGCCGTTACGACATGGTCTGCCCCATCGTCACGGCGGACCGCCTGGCCCAGGCCTGGCCCGGCGCGCAATACCGGGTCGTGGCCGATGCCGGCCATTCATCCATGGAGCCGGGCATCCGCGCCGCCCTGGTGAAGGCCACCGACGAATTCCGCATCTACATCTAGCCCCGTGACGAACGGCGCCGCCTGCGACCTGTCAGATTTGACAGGGCCTTTTGCGGCTCACCTGTCAGTTCCAACAGGTTCGCAGGGTTCACGCTTATGGGAGAACAGGCCCGTGCTGGTCACCGATTTGGCCAGCGCACTGCTGACAGTTCCATTACCCAACTTCACCCCGCCGTTTCGGCGGGGTGTTTTTTTAGGCACGGAAAAGCGAAATCAGGCCGCGCGGCGCTGGCTCTTGGACCAGGTTTTGGGCTTGCGCATGCCGTGGCAGAACCACACCCCGCCTTCGTCGCGGCGCATGTGCTCGGCGAACATCGCCTCGTCAGGCACGCCCGCATCGCGCATGATTTTCTTCACGTCGGCGTCGGCCCAGCCCATCCAGAAGGGCTCGCCGTTGTAGCGCACCTGCCAGTCGTTTAGCACCAGATCGGGCAACTTCAGGAATCCCGGTTGGGTGGGCACGTCGACGTGGAAAGCAACGCCGCCCGGCTTCAGCACACGCCAAGCTTCGGTCACCCACTTGGGCAGGCCGCGCGTGGTGGTTTCATGGCCCAGGATGTGCGAGACGACCAGATCGAAGGACTCATCGGGGAAATCAAGCGCGGTTGCGTCCATCTGGACGAAATTCACCGCCTGGCCTTCGGCTTCGGCGTAGGCATGAGCAAAACGCAGCAGCCCCGCGGCGATGTCGATGCCGTAGACTTCGGCGTTCGGCAGCAGCTTCTTGTACGACGGCGTGTTGCGCCCGGTGCCGCAGCCCAGTTCCAGAATGCGCGTCGGCTTGAAGTCCGGGTAGCGCTCTTTCAGGATTCCCAGCACGAAATCGCCGCCCGACTGCCCGGCCACGGCCTTGCGTCCGCGCCCGGCGCTGTACATCAGGCCGCCGCCGTTGTAGCGCGCGCCTGCCGTGATGTCGTCGGCATGGCTTTCGTAGCAGAAGCCGCCGGGCTGGCGGTGAATCTCGGTTTCAGAAATGTTGCGCGGCAGCTTCAGCGCCGGGTTCAGCTTCAGCGAACCCAGGCGGCCCGGCCGCGATTTGTATTCGTTGAACGCCTTTTGCAGGCGCGGCAGATCGTGATCCAGCACGCCGTCGACGATTTCCCACATCAGGCCCTGCGAGATGTAGGTCATGGCCGCCCAGGCCTTGTACATGTGCGTTCGTTCGATGGCGGCCTTGGCGAGCTTGCGGTCGGTCTTGCTGAAGTCGTTCAGGGTGTGCCCGGCCTTGCGGCCGAGCGCGGGGCCCATGTCGGCTTCGAAATTCTTGCGGATCTGCCCGCCCATGGTCAGGTTCACGCGCTTCTTCAGCGCGATCAGGAAATGCGCCCGCGACGTATCGTCGTGGTTCATGTGCAGGTTCATGTCCAGATCGTTGAACCCGTGGGTATTGGCGGCGCTTAAAGTCCGGCCCGGCATGGCTCGCTCCCGTGATCGGCGGTGCTGTGTCTCAGACGTGCAGTCCCGCGACGGCACATTGTATCATGTATATAACGATTATTTTCCAACATTTCGGGCCGGTCAAACATGAGATGGATCAAACATTTCCGCTCTCGCAGGGTGGTCGCAGCCCACCCCTTGACCGGCGCGCGCCCACGCTTAGGGTGGCGCCATAACCAATCAAACCCCATGACCGACCCCAAAATGCGCGTAACTCGTATGGCCGCCCTGGTTTTCGCCGGGTTTGCCGCCCTTTCGGCCCCCGCCCGGGCCCATCCCCACGTATGGGTCACAGGGGCCACAACCCTGCATTTCACCGGGCATAAGATCGACCGCGTGGGCATGCGTTGGCAGTTCGACGCCTTCTTCAGTCAAGTCCTCATGGGCGATTTCGACACCAACAAGGACGGCCAGTTCGACGACGCCGAGCGTGCGGCCATGAAAGAGCAGGTCTTCACCTCGCTGAAGGACTACGGCTACTTCACGCACCTGCGGATCGGCGGCAAGGACACGGCCTTCGAGCGGGTCGAGAACTTCGCCACCGCCGTCGATAAGGGTGAACTGGTTTATATTTTTGATCTCTTGCCCGCCGCTCCCATTGATCTCGGGGCCGCCGAGGCGCAACTCAGCTTGTTCGATCCCACGATCTATGTGGACATCGTGTTGGGGGGCGATACGCCCGTCACGCTCACCGGTATCGACGACGGCAAGTGCGACTGGACGTTCTCGACAGGCAAGGAAATCGCCAACGCCGACGGGATGCTGACGCCGCAGATCGTCAAACTCGCCTGCAAAAGCTGATATCAGCGACTGGCTTAGATCAGGCCGTTCATTTCAAGCGCCCCGCCCAGCAACAGTCCGCCCAGAATCATCACGCCCGCCGATCCGGCGATGCTGAGCGCCTTGTGCAACGTCGCGCGCGTGGGGCTTGCCCCCTCACCGCCGCCCGCCACCGCGCGGCGCAGCACGATCATGCCGATGCCGAGTGTTGAAATGGTTATGGCGACACCAAAGGCGATCAGCAGTGCGGCGGCGATGCCCAAAAAGAACACGCCGTTGGCCAGCGCGAACAGCAGCACCAAAATCGAGCCGGTGCAGGGCCGCACACCCGACACCACGCCCACCGCGATCACTTCGCCATCACGGCCCAGAAGCGCGCGGCCCGTGCGCGCAAGCCACGTGTCGCGCGCATTTGCGCCATGATTGTGGCCGCCGTGATCGTGGCCATGATGATGATCGTGGTGATGATCATGCCCATGATGGTGGTCATGGTGATGATGCGCGTGTTGGTCATGCGCAGCTTTGGCCGCGTCGTCGAAAGTGCTGGCCGGCGGGCCGTGGTCGTGGGCGAAGGCCTCGCGGCCCCGCACGGCGCAATAGGTCATGTAGGCGCCGATGGCGAAAATCACCGTGTAGCTGGCGATCTCCAACCAATTCGCATCATCCATGATCTGCATCTGGCTGCGCCCGACGATCAGCGCCAGCACGCCCACCATGCCGATGGCCACAACGGCTTGCGTCAGCGCGATCACGCTGCCCATGACGATGCCGGTTTTCAAAGGCGCCTGCTTGGCCGTGAAGTACGAGGCCACCACCATCTTGCCGTGGCCCGGCCCGGCGGCGTGCAGCACGCCGTACAGAAAGCTGGCCAGCAGCACGGTGGCGGCGGCAAGCCAGCTGCCTTCGGCGCTTGATTCGCGCAATTTACCGCTGAGGAACCTGTTCAAATCGCGCTGCCAGTCGGCGATCTGGCGGAACATCGCGCGCACGGGGGCCGGCAGCGTGATGAGGGGTTGGGTGGCGGGCTCCTCGGCCGCCGCCTGATCGGCGGGCTTGGCCTTCTCGGCCGGTGCGCCGCGTCCGCCGAAGGGGTTGTTCTGCGCCTGGGCGGGGCTGAAGCCCATCGCCAGCACAGCCAGCACGATGATCAGCGCGCGGTACATGATCGTGTCGCCTTTAGCCTGTCGCAAAATCCGTGTCTTGCCGCGTATGATACACCGCCTGTCCGCGGGTTC
>JAEUKM010000032.1 GCA_016793085.1 Rhodospirillaceae bacterium | reverse complement strand
GGCGCTGATTTGGGCATCCGCATCGTCGGCGCGCAAATCACCGCCGCACCCATCACACCGCAAGTCAGCAATGCGCTCGCCCAGGCGATTGCCGCACCGGCGCAGCCCGGCACAGCGCAACCCGCAGCCCCCAAGCCCGGCGGTCCGGTCACAACACAGCCCAACATAACATCGGGGCGCGTACCGAACCCTGTGACCGGCGCAACGCCCCCTGCCCCATCGCCCACGCCAGCACCGGCTGTACCCGGCGCGCCAACGCCGACACCTCAGCCGGGTCAGGCCGCGAATACGCTGGCGCCTCACACCCTGGCGCCTGGAGTAAAGCCCGCCATTCCCGGCGCGGCCACACCACCCACACCGCTGCAACTGCTGCAATCCACCGAACCGCAAGGTCTGCGGCTCGCAACGCCGCAAGGGTTGGGGCCCTTCACGCCCGTGCCGCCCAAGGGTGTGGAAACGCCTGTGGCCCTGGTGCGCCTGACGGGACAAGTGACCGCCACTGCGCCCAATGGTGCCGTGATCGTCCAAACCACTGCGGGCGAACTGCAACTGAACATCCGCGCCAACGTACCCGTGGGCTCGACGCTCACGTTCGAGGTGATGACAGCACTGCCGCCGCGCCCCGATGCGGCCACCGGCGGCATCGTGCTGGGTGCACCGTCACCGCCACCCGCAGGGCTGCCGCTGACAACCCCGGCCATGGGCTGGGGCAGCGTCACCGAGGCCTTACAACTCTTGCAGCGCATCGACCCGCAGACCGCGACACACCTGGCCGCGGCCATCCCCGACGGCGGCCCACGCACCGCCTTGGCCGCCATGGCCTTCGTGCAGGCCATGCGCTCGGGCGATCCGCGCCAGTGGCCGGGCGATGCCGCCTTGCGCGGCCTGGAGCGGGCGGGCCCGCGCGGCGCGCAACTGGCCGCGCAGATTTCGGGCGAGGTGCGCGAAATGGCCGCCCGCGCTGGCGATGCAGCCAGCGAATGGCGCACGCTGCCCCTGCCCTGGAACGCCGAAGGGCGCATCGAACGCATCGCGCTGATCCTGCGCCGCGAGGGCGACAGCGACGATGACCCCGACAAGCAGAAGGGCGGCAAAGGCAAGGGCACGCGCTTTCTTATCAACCTCGATCTCTCGAAGCTGGGCGAGTTGCAAATGGACGGCATGTTCATCAAAAGCACGCGCGCCTTCGACATGATGATCCGCACCAAGGACGCGCTGCCCGAGCACATGCGCCGCGATCTCATGGGCCTGTTCGCCGCCAGCAACGCCGCCATGGGGCTGGCGGGCGCGCTGACGTTCCAGGTGGTGAAAAAGTTCCCCGACCCCACCGCCACAGGCCCTGCTGGCGACCGCAGCGGGTTGTGGGCGTAGTTTAGGCGGCTTCCCTGTCGCGCGCCGGGCGCGTCACCGGCAGCATCAGGCGCACGCTGGTTTGCAGCGCCGTCAGGTCCAGCATGCCGCGTGCGGCCACATCGGCATCACAGGGCACGGCCAGGCTGTCGAGCAGCGTCAGCGCATCCTCTACGCTTTCCACCGGGCGGCTGTGAGCGGCCGCGGCCAGCACGCCCGCCGCCACCACGGTGGCGCGCGACGAGCCGAGCATGGCCGTGACGTCAGGGTCGCGCCGCGCCTGGGCGCTGGTGAACTGCGGCGCCTTCACGCCGTAATCCACATAGCCACGCCGCGAGACGGGGCCATCGGTGTTCAGCGACACATCCGTCAGCCGCGCATCCTCGGCGGCGCGGGCCGCGTTCAGGCCCGTTGTTCCGATGGCGATCACACTGCCGTAGGCCGCCGGATACGCGGGCACGGGGTTTTCGTCGGGCCCGTTGCCCGCCGAGGCCAGCACCACCAATCCACGCCGATGGGCCTGATCCATCGCCGCCGCCAAGCCGGGCGAGTTGCGGCCGACGAAGGTGAGCGCCACGATCTTCACGCCTTGCGAGGCGAACCAGTCGAAGGCGAAACCCAACTGCTCCATGTCGATGAGTTTGCGGCCTTCGGCGTTTTCCACGAACGGCGAGGCGATGAACAACTCCAGCGCCGCGGACGGCGATAAGGCCTGGTAGGCCTCGATCAGCGCGCGGGCCATCACTTCGCCGTGGTCGCGGCGGTGCGCGGCCGACTGCTTGGCCGGGCGCCCGTAGCCCGAGGCCCAGAACGACAGATGCCTGATCTTCACGCCCGCATAACCGCCGAGTGTTTCAGGGCGCAGGTGAAGATCGATCAACCCGATCTTGGCCGCAGGGGCCGAAGATGCGGCATTTGCCAGCTTGGGCAGCACGATGCCGCCCGCAACCGCAAAGAGACCGGCCAGCAAGGCCCGGCGTCCGAATGCACCTAAGGTAGCCATGGCTGCAACTCCTCTCGGGCGCCCCTAAAGGTGCCACCCTTTGTTCCCGCGCTCTTCAGTCCCGTGGTTATGACCGGCACCGACAGGTTGTGGCCGTCGTTGCGGAAGCGGTCCAAGTACTCAGCCGGTGTCACGCCCAGCCAGCGCACGAACGTGCGGCGGAGCTGCTGGTCGGATTCAAAGCCCGCCTTGGCCGCGACAGAAAGCAGCGGAAGTTTTGTTTCCTCGATCAGTTGCCGGGCGCGTTCCAGCCGCGCGCGTTCCACATACTTCGCTGGCGTCAGCTTCGTTTCGGCGGTAAACACACGGGCGAAGTTGCGCGGGCTCATACCCACGCGCTCGGCCAGCGCTTCCACCGACAAGTCTTCATCCAGGTTGTCGGCGATCCACTCGGGCAAATCCTTCAGCGCGTCGGTGGACTGGGTTTGCGCCAGAAGCGCCGTTGAAAACTGCGACTGCCCGCCCGGCCGCTTCAGGAACATCACCAGACGGCGCGCCACGTTCATGGCCAGCTTCCGTCCCAAGTCTTCCTCGACCAGGGCCAGCGCCAGGTCCATCACCGAAGTGGACCCCGCCGAGGAATAAATGTTGCCGTCGCGGATGTAGATGTTGTCGGCGTTCACCTTCAGGTCCGGGTAGGTCTTGCGCAGCAATTCACAGTGCGCCCAGTGCGTGGTGACGTTGCCTGTAGCCAGACCCGCCTCGGCCAGCAGGAAAGCGCCCGTGCACATGGAGGCAATGCGCCGCGCCTTAGGCGCGGCCTTCTGAATCCACGCGATGACATCCTTGTTCGCCACCGCGGCCTGAACCGGGTCCAGGCACGCGCCGGACAACAGCAGCGTATCGACCTTGCGGTGCGGGTCGGTGATGGTGCGGTCGCCCAGCATCTTCACGCCCATTTCCATCTCCACCACGCCGGGCACGGATGTCACCACTTCCAGCGCGTAGACGTCCTTATCGATGCCAAGCTCGCGGCGCAGTTGGCCGTTGGCGGTCGAGAACACTTCGCCCGGGGCCGACACCTCGTAGGAGCTGCAGCCCGGATACACCAGAATGGAGATGACGTGCGGCGCGGAGGCGATGAACGCGCGCAGTTGTTCACTGTCGCGGGTATTGCTGGTCTTGCGCTTCATGTTCGTACTCCCTCATCTGATCCCAAACTGCATCACTTGCTTCAGTGGTGCGACCCGATCCTTGCGATGTGCGCAGAAGCCGGGTGCGCTCTTGATGGCCGCAGTTGTGCGCCTGGCCGGGCTTGTCAGCAATGACAATAAGCCTTCATTTTCTGCCAAGCCCCGCGCGGGGCCGGTTTACGGCAACCAGGGCTGGGGGCCCAGATGGCTGTTTTTGGCGATGACGGCGGCGGTCGGGATGGGGCCAGACCCGCAGAAACGGTTGAGATATTCAGCCGGCGTCACGCCCAGCCAGCGCACGAACGTCCGGCGGAAATTCTGGTGGGAATCAAAGCCCGCCTTGGTCGCCACCGACTGGAGCGGCAATTTGGTTTCCTCCATCAACTGCCGGGCGCGCTCGAGCCGGGCACGCTCGACATACTTGGCCGGCGTCAGCTTGGTCTCGGCGGCGAAAATACGGGTGAAGTTGCGCGGGCTCATGCCCACACGCGCGGCCAGCGCCTCCACCGACAGGTCTTCGTCCAGGTTGTCGGCGATCCATTCGGGCAAACCCTTCAGCGCGTCGGTATTCGTCGCCTGCGCCAGCAGCGCGGTGGAAAACTGCGACTGTCCGCCGGGCCGCTTCAGGAACATCACCAGGTCTCGCGCTACGTTCATCGCCAGTTTCCGCCCCAGATCCTCCTCGACCAACGCCAGAGCCAGATCCATGGACGCAGTCGAGCCGGCCGACGAATAGATGTTGCCTTCCTTGACGAAGATGCTGTCGCCGTTGACAACCAGATGCGGGAAGCGCTGGCGCATTCTGTCGCAGGCACCCCAGTGCGTCGTGACCGCATGCTGCACAAGGCCTGCTTCAGCCAGGAGGAACGCGCCCGTGCACATCGACGCCACGCGTTCGGCCTTGGCGGCGGCCCGCCTGATCCAGCCCATCACGTCCTTATCCTGCAGACAGCCGTCGATGCCTGCCGAGGAGCCGGCGGACAGCAACAACGTGCCGATGGCGCGCACCGGGTCTTTCACCGACCGGTCCGGCAGCATCTTCAAGCCCATGTCCAGGCTTACCGGCCCCGCCGTGGGAGCCACGACCTCGAGGACATAGGCGTCGAAATCGATCCCCCAGGCGCTGCGCAGGTGGCCATTGGCCGTGGACAGCACTTCCGAGGCCCCTGAGACGTAGTAGGCGCTCGCCCCTGGGAAAATCAGGGTCGACACCACGTGCGGCGCCTTGGCGAGAAACGCCCTGATCAGGTCCTCGTCACGTGCGGGTACGTGTTTGGTCTTGCGGGTCATATCGCTCTCCCCTTCGTTTCGGCCAATCATTGCGGCGGGGGGCGCTTGTCAGCAATGACAATCGGGTATCAATTCCCGCCAGGGCCGGAAAAGGGCGGTTTAGGGCCATTAATCAATCATTATGGCCCCCCGGCTAGGCTGGTACGTTGGGATAGGAAGGTTTTGGACTCGCGACCGTGATCAACGCTGCCAAGGATCCGAAGGGCTATTACGTCGCGCTCGGCGTCAGCGAGGACGCGACCACCGACGACATCAAAAGCGCCTTCCGCCAGAAGGCCAAGCGCCTGCACCCAGACCACAACCCCTCGCCTATCGCCGCCAAGCAGTTCCACCGCCTGCATGAGGCGTATGAAACCTTAAGCGACCCCCTCAGCCGGGCAAAGTACGACCGGGGCTGGCGCACGGTGGCGGGCGGCGCTGACGCCAAACCGAAAACCGACGCGCCCAAGGCCGACACGCACAAGCCCGAGCCACCGAAGCAGGACCAGCCGAAGTACGAGCAACCGAAACCGGAACCGCCGAAGCCTGAACACCCAAAGCAGGACGCGCCGAAAGCGGAACCGCCCAAGGCCGCATCCGCCGAGCAACCCGCCACATGTCAGTGCGGCAACATCACCGCGCAGCCGCGCTACATTGTCTTCGACATGCTGCTTGGTCAGATCACGAAGCTGAATCGAAAGGGCGTTTCGGGCGTCTACTGCCGCACCTGCGCCGACAAGGCCGCCATTAAAGCCTCGCTGATCACCTGGCTCGCGGGCTGGTGGGCGTGGCCCAATGGCCCGAAGGAAACCTTCAAGGCCATCATCGCCAACATTCGCGGCGGCCGCAAACCGCCCGAGCGCAACGCCAAGCTACTGATCAAACAGGCCAAGGCCTTCAAGGCGCGCGGCGACATGCAATTAGCCAGAGCATGTGCCGAGCAAGCGTTACAGTTCGCCACCAATGCGGTGGTCCGCCGCGAGATCGACGCGCTGCTGTCGAGCTTAAGCGCGTTCCCGGCACGCGGCATCAAGGACCGCTGGGCCAACCCGGGCTTTGCCCCCTTCGTGCAGATGGCGCCGCTGATCGTCGTGGTCGGGGCCATAAGCATGGCGGCCACGCTGTCGGCCCCCATGTCGCTGACGGATTACGCCAAGGCGTTGTTTGCGGATGCCCCCGAGGACGCCGTGGTGATGGATATGGTCGCCCCCAACACCGATATCCGTTCAGGGCGCGTATACGGCGTGAATGTGGACCTTTTGCCGGTACGCACCGGCCCCTCCGAGAATTTCCGCATCGCCGCCACCGTGAAGCGCGGCGCCATTGTGCTGGCGACGGAACAAGATGTGTCCGGCCGCTGGGTGCGCGTTATTTTGACTGACGGCACGGCGGGCTTTGTCGAAGCCCGCGCGCTGACGCCCGATGTGAGCGTGGATGCGCTGAACAGCCTGGGCGGGTTCGGGGCCGAGACCCCCCAAAAGCCGCAAGAGCGTTAATGCAGGTTCAGCCCACCGGCACTTTGCGCCGGTAGAGTTCGATGCCCATTTCGTCCAGCGCGATCTGCTCGAC
>JAEUKM010000231.1 GCA_016793085.1 Rhodospirillaceae bacterium | reverse complement strand
CATTGCCAACAAAGTCGGCGATTTCTACCGCGTCACAAACGATTTTGAAGGCGCCATGGACAAGATCGCGGTCTCCATCGGCGGCGCAGCGCAGAAACTGCAGAGCAACGCCAAACAGATGCAGGATTCAGCCACTATGTCGGCCGAGCGCGGTGCCGCCGTATCGGCGGCAGCCACTCAAGCCACCGCTAACGTACAGACGGTCGCCGCAGCAGCTGAGGAAATGTCGGCCTCAATCCAGGAGATCAGCCGTCAAACCACCAGCGCCTCGAAGATCACCGAACGCGCGGTCGGCGAAGCCACGCGTGCGGGCGAAGTTATCCGTGGGCTGGCCGACGCCGCAAGCCGCATCGGCATTGTGGTGAAGATGATTACGGACATCGCCGAGCAGACCAACCTTCTGGCCTTGAACGCCACGATTGAAGCCGCGCGCGCGGGTGAAGCGGGCAAGGGCTTTGCGGTGGTTGCCAGCGAAGTAAAGAACTTGGCGAACCAGACAGCGAAGGCGACCGAAGAGATCACCTCTAAGATCAACGATATGCAGGGCTCTACTGCGGACTCGGTCAAGGTCATTGATGGGATCGCCAAGACCATCTCCGACATTCGTGAAATCGCGAGCAGTATTTCGGCGGCGGTCGAGCAGCAGAACGCTGCGATGCGGGAAGTATCCCAGAACGTCACGGAAGCAGCAGCCGGTACGTCGTCGGTGCAACAGGACATCACAGCCGTCAGTGGCGCTGCGCAAAAAACGCAGGCCGACTCGGCGGATGTGCTGCAGGCCTCGAACGAGATCGGTGCGCGCACCAGCGAACTTAACACCGCCATGGCGGATTTCGTGGTGAACCTGCGTAAGGTTGTGTGAGTTCGCGAAGGCCTGGAGGTTGCGTTCTTTCGCAACCTCCAGGCCGCGCTCACGGAAAACTTGGAAATGTTGAATTAGGATTCAAGACAATGACGACCGTGCTGATCGTCGACGATACCCCTGCCGTACGCCAACTGGCGCTGTCGATGCTTGAGAAGCTGGGCTTTGATGGGGCAACGGCCGACCGGGGCGAAACAGCGTTGCATATGTGCCGCCGCCAGTTGCCCGACGCGATCCTCCTGGATTGGAACATGCCAGGCATGGACGGGCCTGCGTTTCAACGCGCCTTAAGGGCCCTGCACGGCGGTGCGGACGTGAAGGTGATTTTCTGCACGGTGAAAAGCGACCTTGAGCACATGCAGATCGCGCTTGCGGGCGGCGCCTGCGAATTCATCATGAAGCCCTTCGATTTGGAGATTCTGGCTTCCAAACTCCAAATGGCTGGCTTGCTGGCCGTGGCCGACGCGGCGTAATGTTGCCCCGGCCCCAATTCCGCAGAAAACGCCATGCCGACCGTCTTGATCGTCGACGATTCGATCGCCATTCGCACGCTGACCAGCCACATGCTGACGGCGCTGAACGTCGAGTCTGTTCTGGCCGAAGATGGCCAGCAGGCGCTGGAGATGTGCAAAGCCGCCATGCCCGACGGCGTTCTCTTGGACTGGAATATGCCCGTCATGGACGGCCCGATGTTTCAGCAGAGACTGCGCGCCCTGCCCGGCGGGAAGAAGCCCAAGATCATTTTCTGCACGATCGAGGACACTTACGAAAAAATTGCCAAGGCCATCAGCGGCGAGGCCGAAGGCTTTATCATTAAGCCCTTCACGTTGGGCACGCTGGCCTACAACCTGGAACGGGCCGGCATTATCGAGAAAAAGTCCCCGGCTTAAGCGGGTTCATTGAAGGCTGCTACCAGCTAACCGCGCCCCCGCTTAACCACGTCGTGCTTAGCCACGCCCCGCTTAACCACGCCATGGGCGCACGCCCAATTTCGCCCGCGGCCCGCTGTGCCCTGGCCTATGATCGCGCCTCACGCCTTCGGGGGATGGGAATGAAAAAAGCACTGCGCATTCTGGGGTGGATTGTGGGCGGGGTCGCAGCCCTGCTGACCGCCGGCTTCGTCATCGGCGCGATTTACTACCGCGACATCCCGGCCGCAAACTTGGAGCAGAAATACGCAGCACCTGAATCCAAGTTCGTCATGCTGGACGGCGTGCGGATGCACTACCGCGACGAAGGCCCCGCCACGGGCGACAAGGCCGCCGCGCCCACGGTTATTTTGATTCACGCGCACTTCGATAATTTGATCTCCTGGGATCCATGGGTGGCCGCGCTGAAAGACAAGTACCGCGTGGTGCGCTTTGATTTCACCAGTCACGGCCTGACAGGCGTGGACCCTTCGGGCGACTACACGCTGAAACGTACCGTCGATCTGGTGGAAATGCTGGTGAACGAACTGAAACTCTCCTCGTTCTCCATGGCCGGCACATCCATGGGCGGCACCATCGCCATTCACTACGCTGACCGGCACCCCGAACAGGTGGAGAAAATGATACTGCTGAGCCCCGGCGCGCTGAACACCCGCGTGCGCGGGCGCGACACACCGCCGCCGCTGCCGCCGGGTATCGATCTATTGGCCTACATCACGCCGCGCGCCCTGATCAAAGGCCTGCTGTCCTCGGGCTTCGGCGACAAATCCAAACTGAACGATGCGCTGATCGACCAATGGTGGGAGATGATGCGCCGCGAGGGCCAGCGCGAAGCGGAAATTGCGCGTCAGCGGCAATACGTCTCGGGCGACGTGGATGCAAAAATCAGGGCCCTGGTTCAGCCCACACTGATCATGTGGGGTGAAGCCAACCCGATCGTTACCGTCGACCAGGCCAAGCAACTGGTGGACCTGATGGCCGCCGCCAAATCGGTGAAACTGATCGTTTATCCGGGCGTGGGCCACATGGCCGTTCACGAAGCGCCCGAGGCCACCGCACGCGATGCGCGCATGTTCCTGGACGAACCTGTAGCGGCCACGCCGCCCGCCTAAGGCGGGGATCGTCTATATAAAACGTTTAATATCAGTACGTTACGCGTGCCGATATTATCCTTTTGTATAGGCCTTTTTATACCTTATTTTTTACCCGTTTTGCGTGCGTGTGCTATTCACCCCTCGGGGAGAAAACGGCAGGCCGCGACCATGAAACAATTGTCTCCTCCGGCGATTATCGCGCTGTTCTACGCCGCCATCGGCGTAGCGTGGATTTTGGGTGGCGGCATTCTGGCCGACAGGCTGTTTGCGAACAGCGAGGTTTTGCGCGGCGAGATCGAGATCATCAAAGGCCTGCTTTATGTCGCGCTCACCAGCCTGGCCGTCTACGGCTTCGCCAAATGGCAATGGCGCACGCGCGGCGAACTGGTGAACGACCTCAACGCCTCGGGCCACCGTGTCGTGTCATTGAGCAACCAATTGACCGAACGCGAAGCGCTGCTGAGCGCCACACTGAATTCCATCAGCGATCATGTCTACGTCATCGCCCGCGACCGCCGCCTGGTGACGGCCAATGCGCCCGCCGTGTCGGCTTTCGGGCTGGACCCCGCGCGCGTAAAGGGCATGGACCTCTTGCGCCTGAACCTGCCGGCCGCGACCTTCAAGATGATTGATCTGGATTGCGATTTCGTGCTGTCCACGGGCCATGCGGCCTACCGCACGATCACCCTGCCGACCTTGCAGGGTCCGCGCGAATTCGCCTACGCCATGACGCCGATTTTCGGCGCCAAGGATAAGCCTGAACTGGCGGTGATTGTAGCGCGCAATGTTACGGCAAGTGCGGCGGCCTGAAGCGGCTTACGAACCGTCCGGCGTCGGGCGGCAGAACTGGTCCACCTTCTTCATTTCCACGCAGGCTGCTTCGGCCTCGGCCAAACTGCCGAAGGGGCCCACCAGCAGGCGGTAGAAATTCCCCTGCCCCGGCACATTGGTTTTGCGCGGTTCGTAGCGTAGGCTGGCGAACAGTTGCGGGTTGCGCGCCTTGGCCTGTTCAAAGCCGCTACGCGCGCCTTCGGCCGAGCGGAATGATGCCAGATGCAGCACCGGGCCCGTCAGAGCCTGCGGCGCAGCCGGATCGGCTTCGGGCGCCAAGCCAGGCACGGCCGCCGCGGGCTTGGCGGCGGCAGGTTTCGCTGCACCAGCTCCGCTGGCCCCGCCCGATGACGCCACCGGGCGCTTCTCGATGGGCTCGCCGCCGCGCATGACGCGGTCCATGGCGGCTTTCTCGGCATCGAACTCGGCCTCGCTGATCAAATCCTGATCGCGGATATAGGCCAGACGCCCGGCCGCATCGGCCAGCGCGAACATATCGGCCGGCGGCGGCGTGCGCGGCGCACGCGGATCGGGCTTTTCAGGCAGCAGGGAATTCAAAATCGTCGTGCGTTCCAATTCATGCTGGCGCGAAGTGATGGCGCGCATTTCGAGCGAGCGGCCCAAGGCCTGAAGCCGCGCGGAAATGGCGGCCGGAGCCGGCACCGGACGATCCAGGCCCAGGCCCGGCGGCTCCTTGGAATACTGCAACAGCGCGCCCGCGTTGGCGGCGCGGCGGCGGTCGTGTTCGTCCTGCGTGATCAGGCCTTCATCCAACAGGCGCGAGAGAATCTGGAAACGGCGGATGATGTTGCTGTCGCCCACCGTCAGCTTGGGCGCGCCTACTGCCCCTTGGGTCATGGGCTCGGTCAGCGTGATCTGGGCGGGCACGAATTCGCGCGCTTCGGGCTGGGGCATGAATTCGCGCTGCTCAGGGCCAGCCATAGCACCGGGCATCATCGCCGACGCTGCGGGCGGCACGGCCGCCTGCTGCGGGGTCTGATTAGGCTCCACCGGCGCGCGCGAGGTTGCAACGGCCGCTTTGGCCGCGGTGGTGTTGATGTTCTGACGCGGCAATTTGTCGAAGGGCAGAATGTTGGCCAGGCTCGGTAGTGGACCTTCGGCTTCGGGCGTCATGCCGGGCGGCGGCGTCAGAACAGGAGCTTGCGCAGCCGGAGTTGCTGCAGGCGCTGCGGGAGCGGGTGTTGGCGCAACCGCTGTTTGCGCGGTTTGTGGAATCAGCGGCGCGGGGCCGTTGCGCTTGGGCGCCGACGCCGTGCCGTTCGTTGCAGCCTGGGGGGCGGCAGCCATGTCCGCGCTATTGAGCGTGCCCAACGGCACCATCTGCGAACCGCCAGCGCTTGGCGTCGACGGCGCGTTCAAGGGATCGACATTCAGAGGATCAACATTCAGCGGGTCCACCGGCTGGCTGGCGATCTGGGCCGGCTTGGCGTCTTCGGACTCGCCGCTGAAGGACGGGAACAGCCCACCGTCCATGCTGGCGCAGCCCGTCAGGGCCAGCGCCGGGCACAGCAGCACCACGGCTTTCAATGCGGGCGTCAATCGCAACGGCATCGTGAACGGCATCTTCCGGGCCTTTAGACCTTCGGGTCTTTTATATAAGCGTTATGACCGGCCAAAAGCCGGGTGAATCAGAGTCCCACCCCCGTAATCTATGAACGAGGGCCTAACGATTGGTTAAATGGGGCGAAAGTACGCCGCTTTTCTACCCCTAAGCCCTTGCGGCGTCTGTGCTTTCCGGGGACCTTTAGGTCAGAAGACTTCACTTGGGGGGCCGCCATGGACATGGATCCATACCGCGTTGTCGCGTTTTTGCACGTTCTGCTGTTTGCCTACTGGCTGGGGGCCGACCTCGGCGTATTCCTGCACGGCAAGCGCCTCACGCGCGACGACATCCCGCTGGATGAGCGCCTGCGCACCCGTGAGATCGGCGTGCTGATCGACATGGCCCCGCGTTCGGCCCTGGTGTTGATGGTGCCGGTAGGCTTCACACTCGCGTCCAACTGGGGCTTGCCCCTCACCGCACTCCAGATCGGCCTGCTCTGGGTGTTTGGCCTGGCGTGGCTGTGGCTGGTGTGGGAAGTGCATCACAAGAAGAACGAGCCGGTCGGTAAAAGCTTGCAGCGCATCGACTTCGCCATCCGCTATGCCGTGCTGGCCGTGATGCTGGGCGTGGGCGGCTACAGCCTGTTCACCGGCGCGCCGGTCGCATCCACATGGCTGGCGGTGAAGATGGTGCTGTTCGGCGGCATCATCATGAACGGCATCTGGCTGCGCCTGATCGGCGGGCGTTGGCAGGTTGCGTTTGATAAAATCCGCCAGGGCGGCGCGAACGTGGCCATCGGCGAGCAGATGATCAAGGACAACCGCAAGGTCGCCTCGAAGGCGGCGCTCCTGATCTGGTTCCTGGTGGCGCTGATGGCCTTCCTGGGCGTGGTGAAGCCCGCCTGAAGCGCTGCAAAACGGTTACAAAACCTTGTTTTGCAACGGCTTACCGGACATCTCACAGCTTTGAGAACCCCGCAACGCCACTTATAGTAAGTGCGTTACTGCACGCGCCTGTCAGGTATTGCGTCGAGGGAACTACAGCGATGGTGTCGAACGTAAAACACGGCCTACTGGCCTTGGCCTTAGTGTTCGCGGTTGATGTGTTTGGCGCCGCACCGTCCTTCGCCCAGACCGACGATACCGTGCCGCCGCCGGGCGGCACAGAGCTTGGTCTTCCCGATACGAGCATCCGCGAGCAAATCGAGAACCTGCCCGAAGCCGACGGCGCGCTGTTCGGCCTTGTGCCTGAAACCAACAGCGACATCGCCCGGCCCCAGGCGAACGAACCGCGTCTGAAACGCGCCCGCGCCGTCACGCTTAGCGGCGATTACGTGCGGACGATGCTTGATGCAACACCGCTGGAAGTGCGCGCCGACGGCCGCATTCCCGCGACAACACGCCAGCACCTCATCAATCTGTTCGACGACCAGGACGTGCGTCTGGTGAAGCTGAAGCAGTACCGCGATACCCTGGGCAACATCGTCTGGCGCGGCGGCATCATCGACGACCCCATGGGATCGGCCACCATCGTCTTCAGTAATGGGGAGATGACCGCCAGCATCATCACCAAGGGCCGCACGTTCACCGTCAGCCCGGCCCGCAACGGGCAACACCTGGTGCGCGAATTGCAGCCGCGCACAAGCCGCGAACTGTTCGACCCCGCCGCCCGGCGCGAAACCGACGCCAAGGTGCCCCCTGAACCCGAGCCCGGCGACGTCGAAGCGGCCCCCGCCGAGCCCATTGAGAAATCCCAGGCCGAGAGCCCCGAGACGGCCCAGGCCGGAACCACGATCACGGTGCTGATCACCTATACGCCCAAGGCGCTCACGCGCATCGGCAACATTTCGGCCGCGGCCTCGCTGGCCATCGCCGACCTCAACACCACCTTCGTCAATTCCAACATCGACGCCGAGGCCGTGCTGGTGGGCCTGGAGCAGGTGAACTACACCGAAGGCACCGACGACGACCAGATTCTCGACGACGCCACCGACCGTGTGGGTGATTTCAACCGCATCCATACAGTCCGCGCCGCCACGCGGGCCGATTTGATCGCCGTGCTGGCCGATTACGGCACAGGCTCATCCTGCGGGCTGGGCTGGATCAACACCACGCTGACCCAAAGCAATATCGCCACACGCGCGCGCTTCGGCGTCAGCCTGACCAACGCGCTCAACTGCCTGCCCGGCACCTTCACGCATGAAGTCGGCCATAACCTGGGCGCCAACCACGACCGTTACGTCGTTGACGATGATGTACCCGGTCCCACCGGCTACAACTACGGTTACATCGACACCACCGCGCGCTTCATGGACGTGATGGCCTATTCCGACCAGTGCCAGGACCTGAACATCACCTGCACGGAAATCCAGTATTTCAGCAACCCGAACGTCACCTATAACGGCCGCCCCGTCGGCATTGCCGACACGCTGCCCACGGCCGCCAACAACGCCCGCAAGATCCGCGAGATGATGGTGTTCGTGGCGCAGTTCGGCGAAAGCCTGACGCAAAGCTCGTCACCGTTGCTCTCGGTGCTCCTGAGCGGCACGGGCACCATCACCAGTTCGCCCAGCGGCATTAATTGCGGCAACACGTGTTCGGCCAAATTCACCAGCGGCGCGAATGTGACTCTGACGGCCACCCCCACCGTGGGCTGGCAGTTCGCGGGCTGGAGCGGAGCCTGCACCGGAACCGGAACCTGCACCGTCACCATGAACGGCGCCGTCAACGTCACGGGCACCTTCGAGCCGGGCTTGCGCCTGGGTACGGTCTACGCCTCGGTGCAGCCCACCTCGCAGTCGTTCCTGCGCTTCGTCAACACCGGCACCACCGCCAACACCGTGCGCGTCGCCTTGGCCAACAGCGCCACCGGCCAGGCGCTCGGCACCTGGACCAGCCCCAGCATCGCCGCGGGCTCGGCCTTGCAAGTGCCCATCACCACGGTCGAAACCGCGCTGACGCCGGGCACCGCCAAGCCCCAGACGTTCTCGGCCATCGTGCGCTCGGCCATGACCGGTTACATCCAGCACGTGCTGTACCGCCCCGCCGACGGCACGCTGACCAATTTGAGCACGTGCGATTCAGGGGTGACCGCCAATTCCACTCAAGTGGCCAACGTCCATTCCACGATTCTGGATTTCGGATTTCCCAGCTCCATTGCGCTGACCAACAGCGGGGCGTCATCGAGCACCGCTGTCCTGGGCATTTTTGATGCCAACAACGGCGCCCGCCTGGGCACGTACACCACCGCCTCGATCCCGCGCGAGGGGCAACTGCAAATTCCCATTTCCACCATCCAGTCCGCGCTGAACATCAACCCCACGTCGATCCAGTATCACTACGTGGTGAAAGTGGAAAACACGTTCCGCGGCACGTTGCAGCATCTGGTGAACAACATTCAGGCCGGCGTCATCACCGACATGACGACCACCTGCGCCTTCGGCACGGTGGCGGCCGCACCCTCTACCGTCGCCATCCGGCAGCCCGGCCCGATCTTCTCGTCCTCGCCCGGCACGTCGCAGTCGTTCTTGCGCTTCTACAACACCGGCACCACGGCGGGCACCGTCAACGTCTCGCTGTCCAACCCCAGTTCCGGCACGGTCATGGGCGACTGGACCAGCCCGACGATCCAGCCCGGCGCATCGGCGCAATACCAGATCACCACGCCCGAAACCACGGTGACGGGGACCAAACCGCAATTCTACAGCGCGAGCCTGCAAGCGCAGATGAGCGGCTACTTCCAGCACGTGCTGTACCGCCCTGCCGACGGCACGCTGACCAACTTAAGCACCTGCGAAGCGGGTGTGACCAACGAACCGGGGCAACTTATCAACGTGCACAGCACGCTGCTTGATTTCGGATTCCCCAGTTCCATCGTTGTCACCAACGGCGGCAGCACGGCGGCAACCGCGGCCCTCGGCATCTATGACGCGCTGAACGGCGTGAAACTCGGCACCTATACCACTGGTGTGGTACAGGTCGGCGGACAGCTTGTGGTACCAGTCGCGACCATTCAGTCGGCCCTAGGCATCACGCCCAACCAGTCGCAGTTCCATTACGTCATCCGCATGGAAGGCAGCTTCTCGGGCTTCCTGCAGCACCTGGTCGACAACAAATCACGCGGCGTCATCACCGACATGACGACTATGTGCACGCTGCCGGCCAGCGCCATCCGCTACAATACGTGCTTCCCTACGTCGTGCCCGATCAGCGTGGGCACAGCGGCCAACGGCCAGTTGAAGCGCACCGGGTATTACGAAAACTTCCGCGTCAGCCTGACGGCGGGGCAGACCTATACGATTGATATCCGCGGCTCCAGCACCAACAGCGGCACGCTGGCCCGGCCCTATATTTACATCTACAGCCCCACCAACAGCGTGGTGGGCCAGGGCGGCGGCGGCGGCACCGGCAACAATGCGCGCGTGACCTTCACGCCCACGACGACAGGCAACCACGTGATTCAGGTAACGGCGTATGTTTACGCCAACAACGGCGGCACCTTCACCATTACGGTGAACTAGTCCGCCTCAAAAACCGTCATAGTTTGCGGTAATAGACGCGCGTATCGCACAAACCGCCATGCGGTAGCATTGCATAATCCGGTATTGTTCCCACCAGCGTCCAGCCGCTGCGCGTATACAGGCGCGCCGCGTCATCGCTGGCCGTGTCCAAGACAAGAACGGTTTTGCCGCAAGCGCGTGCCGCGTCCTCGGCGGCACGCATCAGCGCCGCACCGATGCCTTTGCGGCGCGCGCGGCGGTGCACCAGCATTTTTGACACATCGGCACGGTGCGGCTGGTTTTCAGGCTGAGCCAGAATGATCTGCACCGTGCCTGCAATACCCTCCTCGTCCTCGGCCACGACCAAGGCTTTGGCGCCCAGGGCCACATCGGCGGCGACGGCGCGCCAAAAGGCCAGCGCCTTCTCGCGCGGCAAGGGATGCATGAAACTGACGGATGCCCCGCCCGCGACGCAATCCATCAGCACGTCCGCAAGCTGTTCAAGCTGTTCGGCGCTGACGGCGGTCAGGCGGCGCACAGTCATGGAAGTCTAAACCAGGTTGCCCACGCGCCCGCCGTCGGCGGTGGCATTCACTACAAAGCGCGGCGCATAGGCATCGCCGATCACATGCACCGGGATTCCCAGTTTGCGCAAGGGCTCGGCCATCTGGTCGTTGGGCCGGCGCGGTGTGGAGTATGTGAGCAGCGTGACGTTCTCGATGATCTGGGTTTCGCCGCTGATGACATGCTTGATCGTAATATTCCCGTCCTCGATGCCGTCGACACCGGCCGGAATTGAATTGAGAATAACTTTAATGCCCTTCGGGAACAGGCGCTGATAAATGCCCTGGCGGTTGACGAGCGGTTCGTCGGTGGCCAGGCGCTCGCGCGGCGTCACCAGAACCACCTCGTCATAGCGCTTCTTCAGCATCTCGGCGGCGGCATAGGTCATGGCCGTGTGGTCCATGTCGAAAATCACCGCTGTGCCGCCCTGGTGCGCGGTCTTGGCCACCAGATCGCGCGACACCTCGCGCAAGTCGGGGAAAAAGGTGGGGTCGCGGTAATCCTCGGGGATGAAGTCGGGCCAGGTCATGGTCGAGCCCGTGGCCAGCACCACCGCATCGGGCTTCAGGGCCGTGATGCGCGCCAAGTCCGCCTCGACACCCATTTCCAACTTCAGGCCGAACTTCTGGCCCATCTGAAGCTGGAAGTCATAAATGCTGCTCAGGTTCTCGCCGCCCGGCAACAGCGCGTGCAGGCGCGTCTTGCCGCCGCCCTCGGCCGATTTGCCGAACACCGTGACGTCGTGGCCGCGTGCGGCGGCCAGCCATGCGGCCTCGAGCCCGGCGATACCGGCCCCCACCACCACGATCTTTTTGGGCGATTTCACTTTCGCCGGCCACCAATCGGCCTCATCGCGCGCGCCGACGCGCGGGTTGTTGTCGCATTGCAGGCGGCCGCCCTGGATGATGATGTGCCAGCAGGTGTTGCACGACACGCAGTAGCGCATCTCGCGCTCGCGGCCCTCGAATGACTTTTTCGCCCAGGCGGGATCGGTGATCATCGGGCGGCCGACCATCACCAGGTCGCCTAAACCTTCACTGATCACGCGCTCGCCTTCGTTAGGATCGGTGATGAGACCCAACTGGCCTAGGGGAATGCCCGGCATCTGGTCGCCAAGCGTGCGGATTTTCTCTAGGAACGGCACGCGCGGCCCATGCAGGTCGGGCAAGTGCCAGTTCAGGGTGTCGGCGTGCGTGCCCCAACAGAAGGTGGCGTAGTCGGGCTTGTGCGGCGCGACCAATGCGGCAATGGCCGCGGCTTCGGCCATGTCGATGGCCACGCCGTCCTCGCCCGGCAGCTTCACGCCGATGATGAACGCTGGCCCGCAAGCCGCGCGGATGGCGTCGATGGTGCGGCGGATCAGGAGCGTACGGCCCTCGCGGCTGCCGCCGAACTCATCCTCGCGGATATTCGAGATGGGCGAGGCGAACTGATGGAAGATGTGGCCGTGGCCGCATGACATTTCCACGCCCGAGAAGCCCGCTTCCTTCAAGATCAGCGCGCTCTCGGCGAAGTCGGAAATCAGGCGCTCGACTTCTTTTGTGCTGAGGGCGTGCGGCACCGTCCAGCTTATGCCGTCGGGCAAGGGGCTTGCCCCTATTGCAGACGCGTTGCGGCCCGGTTCATGGCGGCCGCGGCCGGGATCCTGGATCTGGCCCAACAGATGAGCACCCTGCTCGGCCACCGCATCGGCCAGAGCGCGCAGGCCCGCCATGGCCTTGCGGTTGTAAACATCGACCTTGCGGGGGTTCTTCTGGTGCGAGGCCACGTTCATGGGCTCGGTGACGATGGCCGCCGCCCCGCCGATAGCCCGGCTGCGGTGATAGTCGATCAGCGCCTGGGGCACCTGACCGTTCTCCACGTACCGCGTCGACATCGCCGCATGGAGAATGCGGTTGCGGAAGGTAAAG
>JAEUKM010000223.1 GCA_016793085.1 Rhodospirillaceae bacterium | reverse complement strand
CCGGCGCTGCCGTCTTGCAGCAGCGCCGTCACGCGGGTTCGGGTTTTCAGACTGACCAGGCCTCTGGCCATGTCGGCTTCCACCGCGCGCGCCAGTACCTTGGCGATGGACTTGCCCATTTCTTTGCCCCAGTAGTAGCGCGGCACCAGATAAGGCTCATGTGCTTCGGACATGACCGGGCATTGCGGCTGCACGTCAAACCCGTTGTCCATCAGCCAGTCGAAGGTCGGCCCGGCATTGAAGATCGCCAGCCGTGCCAAATCTTTGTTGATCGTGCCTTTGCTGATGCGCAAGGCCTCGTCGTAATGCTGCTGGGGCGTGTCGATAATGCCTTTCTGGGCCTGCACCCGCGTGCCTGCGGCGCTGACCTGCCCGTGCGCCACCAGCAGCGTGCCGCCCAGCTCGGGCGAGGCCTCGATCAAAAGTACGCGTCCGCCGCGGCGCGCGGCGAACGTCGCGGCCGTAAGACCGCAGGTGCCGGCCCCCATGATAATCAGATCCCAGGCCTCGTCCGAGGCGTGCACGCTCATGCGGCATAATCCTTGCGCGGTTACTTTCGCGTTCCGGGCGCGAAGGTGATGGCCTCGTACGCCACACCCAGCGTGCGCGTCGCGAAGTGGTCGATATCGGTGCTCATGGCGTAGTGGTACGGGATTTCGACCATCCACAAGCTGGGCGCCAGTTCCTTCAACTGGGCCATGATGGATTCCAGGGCTGCCCGGCGCTGGGCGGGGTCCATCATGGTGTCGGTCGTATAGATCTGCGCCATCAATGAGGGTTCGCAGAAGAACGGGTTGGGCTTGTCGCACGAATAGTATTTCAGCGCCCGGATGACGTCGCGGTAGCTGCTGTTGTCCCAGAACAGCGAGAACGCATCGGTGTCGCTCCACTGGCCGCTCAAATACTTGCGCAGCCATGTGGCGTAAGATGGCGTACCGATCGTCGTTTTCACGCCGATCTGGGCCAGTTGCTCGGCCATGCGCTGATAGATCAGCTGATCGGAGAGACCAAAGCCGATCAGCACCTCCAGCTTCAGCTTGAAACCGTTGGGGTAGCCTGCCTCGGCCAGCAGCGCTTTTGCTTTAAGCGGATCGTAGGGGTAGGGCTCCAGCTTCGGGTTGCAGCCGAATACCAGCATGGTGCAGCCCTGCGCCGCCACCTTGGACTTGCCTTGCAGGATCGTTTCAACAATCTCGGCGCGGTTGACGGCATAGTTCAAGGCCTGGCGCACGCGCTGGTCGCGCAAGGGAGATTTGTCGTTGCCGACGGTCCTTAAGGCGATGGCCATGACTTGCGTGCCGTCCTGCATGACAGAACGCAAGGGCTTACCCTCAAGCGCGCTGAGGTCATCGGGGCTGAAGGCCTCGGCCAGATCGACTTCGCCGGTCAAGAGTGCGCTAAGGCGCGTGGTGGCTTCGGGCAGGGCCACGATTTCCAGCCGGTCGAGTTGCGTGGGCGCGCGCCAGGACTTGGGATTGGCGGCGAAGATAGTGCGCCCGGTGGTGCGTCCCCAATCCACCAGACGCCACGGCCCGGTGCCGACGGGTTTCAGCGCGAAGGCGGCCTCGTCTTGCGCCCAGGCTTTGGGCTCGACGATCATGATGATGGCCAACCGCTTGGGCAGGATAGCGTCGGGCTTGAAGGTCTTGATCTCGACCACCAGCGGCGCGGTCGCTTTGATCTCCTGAATGCCTGCGGCCTCGGGGGCGATGTATAGGCGTTTGCCGGTATCGCTTTGCAGCGCGTGGATGTTGGCCACCACGGTTTCAGCGTCGAAGGCCTGACCGTCATGGAAGACGACATCGGGCCGCAGATGAAAGCGCCACAAGGTGGGGTTCACCAGTTCCCAACGCAACGCCAGCCCGGGCGAGATGTCGCCGTTGGGTTCGACCACCGTCAGTGCATCGAACATCGCCGACCAGACGGCCGCGCCGGGCTGACCGCCCGAGGTATAGGGATTGCCCAGGCTGGGCGGGATTTGATTGCGCGCGACGCGCAAGGTGATGGCCTGGGCGTCGGCCATGGTCAGCAGGGTCAGGGCTGCAATGAGCAGACCACGCAGAATGCGGGGTGTGGCCGCGCTCATAACGCATCCCCGGGCGCGACCTTGCCGATGTGCGCAGCGCAGGCGGCCAGCAGCGGGTGAAATCGCTGAGCCGCCTCGCGGCTGCTTAAGGCCGAGGTGAAGTAGCGCAATGTCAGCGCTGCATAGGCGCGGCCGTCGCGGGCCACCGGCACGGCGATGGCGCTGACGCGCTCCGGGCCGTCGAAGATGCAATAGCCCCGCCGGCGAATGCCCGTCAGGTACGTCATCAGGGCCGCCTGGGACTCATACTTGCCCTTCAGCGACTTCTGGTCGGTTGTCCACAGTAAGTTAACCAGGCTGTCGCGTTCGTCGGCATCGCACAGCGACAGGTACGCCGGCCCCGAGGCGCTGTTCAGCAGCGGGTAGCGGTGCCCGATGGGGGTCTTGCGCATCGTCAGTGGGCTACGTTCGTCGGTGTTTGTGCGCACAACCAGGTACAACCCGCTGGGTGTCACCAGCGAGACGGGCCAGACCACGCTGCGCCCCAGGCGGTCCATGGCGGGCTGAGCCACTTCCGCGATCCAGCGGTCCTCGCGGTAGCCGCTGGCAAGAACGTTGGTATGAGCCTGTAGCCAGTATTGGCCCGAGCGCTGATTTTTCTGCACGTAGCCGTCCTGCGTCAGCGTGTCGAGCAGACGGCGTACAATGACCTCGTTCAAGCCGAGCGGCTTGGCGATCTGGCCGGCAGTCGATCCGTTGCGCTCGTTCAATTGGCTGAGCACGGCAAGCCCTCGCGAGAAGGTCTGAGAAATATTCCGGTCGGGCGGCGCCATGGCGGCTCCATAGGGCTTTATGGCATCAATGGCCGCACCGTCTCTCGGGCGCAGTATTGTCGCCGGGGTGATGCGCCGGATAGGCGGGGCGTGGCGCGGAACCGATTATCGGTGAGACAGCGGAGCGCGTAAAGCGCCGCCGCCGTGAGGCGCGGCTTAGAACGGGTGCGCGCTCATGGATTCCAGGGCGTCGCCGAGGTCGCGGGCGGCCTGGCGCAAGGGCGTGAGGTAGGTGTTCACGGCCAAGGCGTGGCTCATGGCCGAAGTAAAGAACCGCAATGAGAGAGACCCGAACGCAGTATCGTTCACCAAAATCGGCACCGACAGCACTGAACCGCGGTCGGGCGAGTCGACGATGTGGTAGCCGCGCTTGCGGATCTGCGTCAGCGTGCTTTTCAGCAGCCCGGCCGTGGCCTTGCCTTGGGCTTTGGCGGGTGTGGGCGCGCTGGTCAGCAGGTTGGCCTGTGTCTCGGGCGCTGCGAAGGCCAGATACGCCAGGCCCGAGGCGGTGTCGAACATCGACATGGCCAGGCCGATGCGCCGCCGCCGGAACGTGACCGGCGACAAATGCTCGGTGTGCGCCAGGCAGATCATGCGCAGGTCGGTCGGGATCAGCAGCGAACAGGGCCACGCATAGGCGCGCGTCAGTTTCTCCAGCGCCGGTTCGGCAATCTGCGATACCCAGGCGTCGCTGCGATAGCCAGAACTGAGGCTGGGAATGCGGGCCGAAAGCCAATAACCGTTCGAGTTGGTCCGGCGTTCCAGAAAGCCCGCATCGCACAGCGATTCCAGCATGCGATACGCAGTGCCGCGGCTGAGCTTCGTGTCTTGCGCCACCTGATTCAGGTTGGCGCCGTTATGGCGGTTGATAGCTTCCAGGATTTCAAGGCCCCGGATCAGAGAGCGGACTTTGTCGCCGGCCTTCATGCGCGGTGGTCCTGGGCTCGCGGCCTTAGGCCGCGGGGCGTGGCTGAAAATGCGGGGCTTAAAGTACCGCTGGCGGGCCCATCCCGACAATCCCGCGTTAAGCCCCGTTCGGATGCCGTGCTTAATGCAAAACCCGCTGTCGGCGGGGGCAATCCTTGGGAATCATGCTGGCCACGTTCCCTTTCGCCACCGCACAAGGATCCCGGCCATGATTATCGATTCCGACACCCATGTAGTTGAAGACGAAATGATCTGGAATTGGGTGTCCAAGGCCGAGGCCCGCTACAAGCCGTTGTCCCTTGATTCCAAAGAGGTCAGCCATGCGGCGTACTCATCGGGCAGCACCAGGTTCTGGCTGATCGACGGGCGCATCTATGGCCGCGGCGGACAGCCCAGCAATGTTTACGCCGAGGGCACCCGCAACATCGCCGACAGCGCAGCCAGGGTCGCCGACATGGACCGCTACGGCCATGACGTGCAGGTGGTTTATCCCAGCCTGTTCCTTAACCTCTGCACCAAGGACGTGGCTGCCGAGCGTGCAGCGGTACGCGCCTATAACCGGTGGATGGCTTCGGTTTGCAGCGCCACCAACGGACGTCTGCGGTGGGTGGTGTTGCCTGTCCCGCGCGACGTTGTCGCATCGGCCGAAGAGATGGAGTTCGGCCGCGCCAATGGCGCCTGCGGTGTGCTGATGCGCGGCTACGAGGGTGACCGCACCCTCGACAACCCGGATTTCATGCCCATCTTCGCCAAGGCCAGCGACCTGGATTTGCCCATCTGCATTCACATCGGCAACGGCAGTGCCAGCTATGCCGGCATCGAAAATGCGCGCAGCGGGTTCCGCAACGTGCTCGGCAACTCGATGCCCACTTTCATCGCCTTCGCCGCCCTGATGCTGAGCGATGTCCCCACGAAATTCCCCAAACTCAGGATCGGCTTTATCGAAGCCGCCTCCGAGTGGGTGCCGTTCGCCGTGCGCCGCTGCCGCAAGATGCTGCGCCATTACGGCCTGAAGGATAATTTTGACAACCTGTTCGCCGACAACCGCTTCTACGTCACCTGCGAGGCGGACGAAGACGTTAATCAAGTCGCCAAGATCACGGGTTACGATAATCTGCTTGTGGGCACCGACTACGGCCATGCCGATACGTCTACAGAGTTGGAAGCGCCGGCGTTGTTGCGCAAGCGCGCCGATCTCAGCGCCGATCTGACGCGCCGCATCACCACCGACAACCCGAAGCGGTTTTACGCGCTGTGATACTGGGTACGCTTAAGAACTAAGTCGCAGGAGAACAAAAAAGGGGGCGGCATTGCAGCGGCGTACAATTTTATCCGCATTACCGGCTGTGGCGCTGACGGCTGCCGCAGGCGTTCAACCCGCTATGGCCGGGGACCGTATTGTGCCGTTGGCCGCTACGCCGCCACCGCCCGCTTATCCGGCCGCGGTCATGCGCGTGCCCGTCTTGGTGCCGCCAAGCGCGGGCGAACTGGAGAACGTACGCGACAGGAACCTGGCCGCAATGGTCGACGCCATCGAAGGCGTGATGCGCTCGGCCGCGGCCAAGCCACGCATTGTGGTATTTCCGGTGCTTCAGTTGACGTCGGCGCAGCGTTCGGTCTCGGGCGTGCCGATGTCGGCCGTCGCGGTCGATCTTGTCTCCAAGCCGTTGGATCAGGGCATTTTCGCGCCCGTTATTGCCGCTTGCCGCCGCCACAACTGTTTCGTGGCCACAAGCACGCAGGAAAAAGTACCGCAGATGCCGGGGCGCTATTTCCATACCGGCCTGGTGATGGGCCCCGAAGGGCTGGTGCTGCGCTCGCCCAAGTCGCAGGCCCAAAGCGCGCCCGAGGTCAGTTACTTGCGCGACATCGCCGATGAATACGTCAAGATTTTCGGGCCTGAGTCGATTCTGCCGGTGGCGAAAACCCCCGTGGGCAATCTCGCCTGTTATGTTGAAGGTGAGGCGGAGGTGCTTGAGGTGTCGCGCCTGGTGGCGGCCAAAGGGGCCGAGGTGATTTTGCACGTGAGCCTGGAAAACGACGAAACGCCCTGGCGCGCCATCAAGCAGGCCATTGCGTTCCAGTGCCATGTGTACCTCTTGACGGGCGCTACATCGCGTAATCTTTATGCCAACAACCCAGAGGGCAAATGGGCGGGCGGGGCCGCCACGGCCATCGGGCCTGACGGCCAGGTGATTGCCGAGAAGGGCGGAACCGATGAGGGAGCCGCGCTGGCCGAGATCGATCTTGCGGCGATTGTGGCGGCCAAAAAGAAATTCGCGCGCAACACCGTGCCGGCCTGGACGCTTTATACGCGTCTCTATAAAGGCCAAGGCCCGGGCGCCGCCCCATGAGGACTTGATGCGCATTAAAAGACTGGCCAGAGCGCACGTATTGCCGGCGATTCTGTTGGGCCTGGCCGTTATGACGGCGCGGGGTTCTGAAGCATTGGCGCAAGCGCCGCTGACGGTGGCCGTGGAAGTGCTGCCGCGCTCGGGCAATCCGTTCAGTTCAACGTCCATCGTCGATCTTGGTTATTGGTCGGCATTTTACGATGCGCCGACGCTGGTGACGACCGACGGTGAATTGCTGCCCTGGCTGGCCGAATCCTGGCGGCCCCTGTCGCTCACGTCCTGGGAATTCACGCTGCGCGACGGCGTAACCTTCTCGAACGGTGAGCGGCTCGATGCCGCGGCCGCCGAAGCGGCTTTTTCGTACCTCAAATCCGAGCGCGGCAAGATCGAGCCCGTGGCGCGCGACCTTGCCAATATCGCGCGCGTGCGTACCGTCTCGGCCCGGGTGTTCGAGGTTCACACCACGACGCCAGACCCGCTTCTGCCGCGCCGGTTGTCGAGCCTGCGCCTTGTGGCGCCGCAAGCCTGGGCACGACTGGGGCCCGAGGCCTATGCGCAGACTCCCATCGGCACCGGGCCTTATACGGTCGAGGTCGTGCGCGCCGACCGGGTGCGCCTGAAGGCCTTCGCGGGCTCATGGCGCAAGGCGCCGGCGCCAAGTCTGGAGTATGTCATCAGTACAGATCCGATCGCGCGGCAATCGGCTTTGCAGATGGGCGACGTGGACGTGGCGCTGAACGCGGTTTCGCCCGATGAGTTCGAAGCCGTGCAAGAGGCCGGCGGGTCTGTCTTCATCGACCGCATTCCCGCGGTGGTGGCGCTGATTTTCAACACGGTCAAGGATACGCCGTTCCGGGATGAGCGCGTGCGCAAAGCCGTGGTGATGGCCGTAGACCGCGCCCAAATCGTCTCAACGCTGCTGGGCGGGCATACGGCCGTGGCCGATCAGCCGGCGACTCGCGGCATGTTTGGCTTTGATCCGCAGATCAAGCCGATTGCCTATGACCCGGCGCGCGCGAAAGCGCTTTTGGCCGAGGCGGGTTATCCCAGGGGTTTTTCCTTCGATATGGAAATGCCGGCCTCGAAGATTCTCTACACATCCGTGTTCCAGGCCATTGCCGCGGACTTGCGCAAGGTCGGCATCGTGATGACCGTGCGGCAATTGCCGCAAATCCCGTTTCAGGAAAAAACCCAGACCGGCAACTGGTCGGGCCCGGCCTTCGCCTGGCCGTTCTTCTCGCCTACGGCCGATCCTTTGTACGCCATGCAGTATCACTCGTGCGGCTGGGTCGCGCCCTGGTACTGCGACCCCAAGACCAGCGAAATGCTGAACATGGCGCTGGCCGAACCTGATCTGACGCAGCGCAACAGCCAAACCGCAGCCATCATGCGCCGCGCGCACGACACCGCACAGGCGCTGTTTTTGTATGAATCGGTATCGTTCGTGGCCCTGGGGCCGCGGGTAAAGTCGTTCCGCGCCGATTACGGTTTCATCCGCTTCGAGGCCATTCAACTGGCGCCAAGCAAATGAAAAATCCGGCCTTTCCCGCGCCAAACCGCATCGCTCACAGCACA
>JAEUKM010000220.1 GCA_016793085.1 Rhodospirillaceae bacterium | reverse complement strand
AACGCCGAGGCGCATTATAAGGAAGCCGTCCGGCTGGACCCGGGGTCAGCATCCTACGTCAACAACCTGGGCACGCTCTATTCGGCGCTGGGCCGGTTCGATCTGGCGCGCGGCTGCTTCGAGCGCTGCTACAACCTTGACCCTGCGCGTTTCACCACCATCGAGAACCTGGCCGGCGTCTACCGGAGTCTCAATGCTTACGCCGAATTGGACCGCCTGGCGACGCTTGCGCTGAAGCGCTGGCCGGAGGAAGCGCGGTTCTGGATTTACCGTGCCGAAGCGGCTTTCGGGCAGGGGCGTCTGGCCGAGGGCTGGCGCCATTACGCTTGGCGCACAAAAATCAAAGACAAACCAGTGGTACTGAAAAGCGCGCCCGGCATCGCAGCCTGGCAGGGCGAGGATATCGCAAACCGGTCCGTGCTGGTGTGGACCGAGCAGGGCCCGGGCGATGAGATCATGTACGGCACCATGCTGAAAGACGTGCAGGCCCGCGCCAGGCATCTCAGCATTGTGTGTTCGCCGCGCTTAAAGCCCTTGTTCGAGCGCGCGTTACCGAAAGCCGATGTGTATGCCGATGCGTTCCCGGCCGACAAAGCCGGAGAGATCGACGTGCAGGCACCGCTGGCGGCGTTAGCAGAAACGTTACGCCCAGCATTAGAGGCTTTCCCCGCGTCGGCTGCGTACCTGTCGCCCGATGCGGCAAAGGTTGAAGCGCTGCGCGCCAAGTACCGTGCGGGCGGAGACAATCTGCTGGTGGGCATCGCCTGGCGCAGTTCTGGCGTGGACGATGCCGCGCGCAAGACGGTGTCGCTGGGCGTGTGGGGTGCGCTCTTGGGTCTGCCGCGCATCACCTTCGTCAATCTGCAGTACGGCGATACGGCGCGCGAACTGAAGGCGGTCGCCACAGAATTCGGCGTGAAGGTGCTGCACGATCCCGAGATCGATTCACTGAAAGATATGGACGCCTTTGCCGCGCAAGTTGCGGCGATGGACGTGGTGGTCTGTTCCAGCAATACCACGGCCCACGTTGCTGGTGGCCTGGGTGTCGACACCCATTGCATGGTGCCGCACTCGCTGGGCATGGGGCGGCGCTGGTATTGGTTCGAACGAGACGGCCATTCCGCGTGGTATCCGTCGGTGCGCCTGTGGGCTCAGAGTGCTGCGGGGTCGTGGATGCAGACCATCCGCGACGTCACCCTGGCGCTGGCCGATACGCTTATCGCGCGCGGTTATACGGACGACCTGGCCGCCTTCCTGTACCGCCTGTGCGACGCCTACCGCAAAGCGGGCCAGCACCAGGACGGCGATGCGGTGCTGAACGCCGTGCTGCGTCTTCCGGCGCATAAAGCCATGGCGCTGTACGAACTGGGCCGCTCGGCGCAATTGCAGAATAGGCCTGAAGAGGCGGAGCGTTTCTTTGATGAAGCCATCGCGGCCGACCCCGCGCAGGCGTCGGCATTGAATGCCAAGGGCATGATCCTGGCCGCGCGCGGGGACTATGCCGCCGCCGAGCCTTTGTACCGCCGGGCGCTGGCTGTAGCCCCAATCGCCGAGCACTACAACAATCTCGGCACGTCCTTGCGCCGCCAGGGCAAGGGCAGTGAAGCGCACGAAATGTACGTAAAGGCCGACGCCCTGAAACCGCTGCATGCGTCGATCCTGCTCAACCTCGCTACCAACCTGACCGAGATCAACCGCCCGGCCGAGGCGATCCCGGCGTTTCAACGTCTGCTGGCGCTCGAGCCCGACCATCAGGAAGCTCACACCAGCAAGGCTTTCGCGCATCTGTCGCTGACCGAATTCAAGGAAGGTTGGGCCGAGCTGCGCTGGGGCCATCCGGTCCATCACGATCCCGCGCGGCCCAAGGATAAGATGGTCAAAAAGTGGGCCGGAGAACCCTTGGCCGGAAAGCGTGTGCTGGCTTGGATCGAGCACGGCCTCGGCGATCAAATTCTGGCCGCCTCCATGCTGCAACATGTCATTGATGCGGCGGGCGCGGTGGTGGTGGCGTGCGAGAAACGCCTTGTGCCGCTGCTGCAACGCTCGTTCCCGGCGGCCACGGTGATCGAAAAACCCTTAAGCGGCTCATCGCTGGCGGGCCAGTTCGATTATCAGGTGGCCATGGCCGAAATGGGCGCGGGGTTCCGGTTAAGCCTGGATGATTTCCCCGTGCATGGTGGTTTTCTGAAAGCCGACCCCGATGCAACCGCATGCATCCGTGCGCGCTATAAAAACAGCGGCGCACCGCTGCTGGTGGGCGTGTCGTGGAAAAGCGCCAACCCCGAGGTGGGCGCGCTGAAAAGCCTGCGCCTAGCCGACCTGGTGCAAGCCCTGCCGTCCGCGCATGTGAAATCGGGCGATTTGACCCTGGTCAATTTGCAGTACGGCGATTTAGCGCAAGAAATTGCCGAAGCCGGCAGACAGTTCGGGGCGCACATCATCAACGACGACGCTATCAATCCGCTGAAGGATATGGATGCCTTCGCGGCCCAGGTGGCGGCGTTGGATCTGGTGATCACGGTCAGCAACACCACCGCGCATGTGGCGGGCGCCCTGGGCGTGCCGACAATGCTGCTGGTTCCCGTCAGCCGTGGACGCTATTGGTACTGGTACAGCCGGAACGGACAGAGTTTATGGTATCCGTCCATCCGCTGCTGCCCGCAAGGGGCCGACCAGTCGTGGTCGGCGGCCCTGGACATGTGCCGCGATGAAATTAAAACCAGACTGGCTGCGCCTGAGAAGGGTTAACTGACATGAACACGATCCGCGTTTTCATCGGCTACGATCCGCGCGAGGCGGTGGCCTATCACGTGCTGGCGCACAGCATTCTCAGCCGCGCCTCTGTGCCTGTCGAGATGGCCCCGCTGGCGTTGACCAATCTGAAAAAGATTTTCACCCGCGAGAAAGACCCCAAACAGTCGACCGATTTTTCCTTCTCGCGGTTTCTAACGCCGTACCTGAGCAATTACGAAGGCTGGAGCCTGTTCTGCGACTGCGACATGCTGATGCTGGACGACATCGCGAAGTTATGGAGTTTGCGCGACGATAAATACGCGGTGCAGGTGGTTCAGCACGACCATCAGCCCAAGGACGACGTGAAGTTTCTGGGCAAGCTTCAGACCAAGTATGAAAAGAAGAACTGGTCCAGCGTCATTCTGTTCAACAACGCCAAGTGCCGCGCGCTGACGCCCGAATACGTCAACACCGCCACGGGCCTGCAACTGCATCAGTTCAAGTGGCTGGGCGACGACAGCCTGATCGGCGCAATCCCGGCGCGCTGGAACCATCTGGTCGATTACAGCCCGGCCTTGCCGCCGTCGGAGATTTCATTCCTGCACTACACCGAAGGCGGCCCGTATTTCGAGAACTACAAAACCTGCGGCTATGCCGACTTGTGGTTCGCCGAGCGTGACCGCATGCTGCATGCCGGTTAAGCCGCGCCGGTCGCCTCCGGTGCGTGGCCGATTCAAGACCGTGTAAGCGATGTCACAGAAGCGTTCCTCTGTTCCTGTCAGCAAAGAGGCCGACGCCCGCGCCCGGGCGCTGGTGGCGCAGGCCATGGAAAGCCACCGCGCCGGCAATCTGGCGCAGGCGGAATCCAGCTACCGCGCGGCGCTGGAGGAATCGCCCCAGCATTTCGATGCGCTGCACATGCTGGGTGTGATCGCTTATCAAGTCGGACTGCTGAACGACAGCTACAAGATGTTCGAGCAGGCGCTGAAGCAGCAGCCTGACCGATTATCTTTGCTCATCAATTATGGCGCGGCCTTGCGCAAGGGCAGCCGCTACAACGACGCCATTCAAATCTACGACCGCGCGCTGAAGATCGACCCGCGTTCTTACGATGCGATGTTCAACAAGGCGCAGTGCCTGTACTTCCAGCAGAAATTCGCCGAGGCCGAGCCGCTGTTTCGCGCTTACGTGCAGGCCCGGCCCGACGATGCGCAGGGCGCGCTGGGTTTGGGTAATGCGTTGCGCGATTCAGGCCAGTGGCGCGAAGCCATGACGTATTATGAGCGTGCGATTACGCTCGATCCCAAGCTGCCCATGCCCTACATGGCCATGGCGCTGGTGTTCCGCCAGCAGGAATGGTGGTCGAACGCCGTGGCGCTGTTCGACAAGGCGCTTGAACTGAACCCGCGCGATGCCGTGGTGCGGTCGCACCGGGCCGTGGTGTTGCTGAAGATGGGCCGCCTCGCCGAAGGCTGGGAGAACTACGACGGCCGCTTCTGGAATGCAGACGAGCATGTGTTCCGCCGCCCGGTGCCGCCGGTCTACTGGGCGGGCGAGGATATCAAAGGCAAGGCCGTCATCGTCTGGTCCGAACAGGGTGTCGGCGATGAAACGCTCTACGGCGGCATGATTGAAGACTTGCTCGCGCGTGGTGCGCGTGTGGTGCTGGAATGCTCGCCGCGCATGGCGCCCGTGTTCGCGCGCTCGTTCCCAGCCGTCAAAGTTGTGCCCGTTGAGATCAACCGCGCCGCCGTGACGCCCGCCGAGGGGCTCGATTACCAGATCGGCATCGGCAGCATGGGCCGCTACCTACGCCCGGATTTTGAGAGCTTCCCGAAGCGCCCGAGTTACTTGAAAGCGGATGCTGCCAAAACCGCGGCCTTGAAGGCGCGTTATGGGCAAGGGCCTTTGATTGGGCTCTCCTGGGCCAGCAAAGCCGAACGCATCGGCGCGCAGAAAAGTACTGGCCTGCTCGACTGGGCGCCGCTGCTGCAAACGCCCGGCGTGAGGTTCGTGAACCTGCAATACGGCGATTACGCGGCCGAGATCGCCGAAGTAAAACAGAAACTCGGCGTCGACATCATCAGCGACCCCGAGGTGAATCCGCTGGCCGACATGGATGCTTTCTTTGCGCAAACGGCGGCCATGGACGCGGTCGTGACCATCTCCAACACCACGGCGCACGTGGCCGGAGCACTGGGAATTCCAACCTGGGTCCTGTTGCCGCGCGGCGGCGACCGCGTGCCGTGGTACTGGTTCCTGGCGCGCGAGGACAGCCCCTGGTACCCGTCCGTGCGTCTGCTGCGCGAAGCACGCGAACCCACAGCCGATAACGCCGTGTGGGCGGCCGGACCCATCAAGCGCGCAGCCGACATGCTTGCGGCATGGCTGCGGGGGCGCGGCCATGACTGAGACAAGTTCAATTGCCGCGCGTTTGAATGAAGGCCTGGCCTTGCACCGCGCCGGACGGCTGGATGAAGCCGAGCGCGTCTACCGCGCTGTGCTGGCGCAAGCCCCGCGCAACAACGATGCCCTGAACCTCTTGGGCGTGATCGCGCAAGCGCGCGGGGCGCGGGATGAAGCGTTGTCTTTGTACGCCCAGGCTATCGACGCAGCACCCCAGGCGCCTAGCCCGCACTTCAACAAGGCCGTCGCCTTGGCCGAAGCGGGCCGCATTGGCGAGGCCGCGGCGGCGTACCGCAAAGCCATCACGCTGAAACCCGACTACGCCGATGCACGGCTGAACCTCGGCGTCCTGCTGCATGCCCAAAATGATCTACCTGCCGCCATCGCAGCGTTTCAGGAGATGACGACGCGCTGTCCTGGCGACTTGCGCGGTTATTTCAACCTGGGGCGCTGCCTGAACGAAACGCGCGATTACGCCGGAGCCGAGCGTGCGCTGAAGGTCGTGCTGAAGCATCAGCCGGGCCATGCAGACGCGCAAGTGTCGCTGGCCAAGGTTTACGCCGCCACCGACCGGCTGAGCGAGGCCATCGCCCTGCTGCAATCGGCGCTGAAGCTGAAGACCGCGGATGCGGAACTTTTCAGC
The DNA here is from genome assembly GCA_016793085.1 of Rhodospirillaceae bacterium. Classification (GTDB taxonomy): domain Bacteria; phylum Pseudomonadota; class Alphaproteobacteria; order Rhodospirillales; family Rhodospirillaceae. The sequence continues at coordinate 4,225 of JAEUKM010000220.1, read as the reverse complement.
ACGCTGGGCGGCTGGTTGCAGCAGGCGGGTGATTTCGATGGCGCGCGCGCGGCCCACCGGCGTGCGTGTGACCTGGCGCCCACGCGCGCCGAGTTCTATTTCAACTTCGGCAACATGGAACGTGCCGCCGACCGTCTGGATGACGCGCTGCGGCTGTTCACCAAAGCCGTGGAGTTGAACCCCAACTTCGCCAACGCCTACATAAACTTGGGCCAGACCCAGCACGACATGGAACTGCTGGACGAAGCACTGGCCTCGTTCGACAAAGCGTTTGCGCTGGAGCCCGAGCAGGCCTTGGGCCGCACCAAGCGCTCGGCGGCCCTGACCAACAAAGGCATCGCATTGCTCTCACAGGGCCGCTTCGCCGAAGCTTGGCCGCTGTATCGCTTTCGTTTCGATCCCGACATCAATGCGGCCCGGGCGCGGTCGTTCCCCTATCCGCCATGGCAGGGCGAGCCGCTTGCGGGCAAAACAATCCTGCTGTGGACCGATCAGGGCATCGGCGATGAAGTCATGGGCAGCTCCATGATTCCGGAAATCATCGCCCAAGCCGGCACCTGCATTGTGGAGTGCGCCGAGCGGCTGGTGCCGTTGTTCACGCGCTCGTTCCCGGCGGCCAAAGTTTTGCCGGCGCTGCCTCAACCGCTGCCCGAGATCGACGCACTGAAACCCAATTATCAGTCCTCGCTGATTGACTTGGCCGAATACCTGCGCCCGACGGCGGCTTCGTTCGCGGGCCGCGAAAACTATTTGAAGGCTGATCCTCAGCATCGGAAAGCACTTGCCGATAAATACCGCGCGCTGGCGGGCGGGCGCAAAATTGTCGGGCTGTCGTGGCGCAGCAAAGCGCCCAAGAACGGTGCGGCCAAAACCGCACCTCTGGCGGCGTGGGAGCCGATCCTGAAAACACCGGGCGTGTTTTTCGTCTCGCTGCAGTATGGCGCCACATCTGAGGAACTGGCCACGATCTCAGCACAGGTCGGGGTGAGCATTTATCAGGATAACAGCGTCGACGCCTGGGCCGATCTCGACGGCCTGACGGCGCAGATCGGGGCCATGGACCTGGTCATCTCGGTCAGCAACACCACGGTGCATCTGGCCGGGGCGCAAGGGCAGGCCGTGTGGACAATGGTGCACGCAGGCGTCGGCGTGCTGTGGTATTTCCGCAGCGGCGAGCGGGCCATCTGGTATCCGTCGGTGCGCCTGTTCCGCCAGTCAGCACCCGGCGATTGGAATAGCGTTATCGGCCGCTTGGCCGATGAACTTGGCCGGTTCGCCGCACACGGCGGACACGCATCATGAGTGCCGCACAGAACATCGCAGGCCTGCTGGGCAAAGCTGTGGGCCATCATCAGCGCGGCGAACTCACCGAGGCCGAAGCGCTGTACCGGCAAATCCTGACGCAGGATCAGAACAACGGCGATGCCTTGAACCTCCTGGCGTTGGTCGTGCACGGGCGCGGCCAGACCGACGATGCCCTTCGACTGATTGAGCGCGCCGTAACCGTCGCCCCGCGTTTTGCTTCGGCGCACTACAACAAGGGCCTGATGCTGGAAACGGCCGGCCGCGCTGACGCCGCCATTGCCAGCTACCGCCAGGCCGTGAAATTGCAGCGCGATTACGCCGATGCCTGGGTGAACTTGGGTGCGCTGTTGTTCGACCGCAAGAATTTCACCGATGCCATAGCTGCGTTCCGCGACATGACTGCGGCCTGCCCCAACGATGCGCGCGGGCATTTCAATCTGGGCCGCGTGCTGGCCGAAACCGGCGACACCGCCGCGGCCGAACGCCATGTACAGAAGGCCATCGCGCTCCAGCCGCAGTATGCCGATGCGTATCTGACGCTCGGCAATATCTATGCTGCCACGGAACGCACGGAGCTTGCCGTTGCGACCGTACGGAAAGCTTTGGGATTCGACCCCAACAATGCTGGCCTGCTCACATCCCTAGGCACGTGGCTGGCGCAGGCGGGCGATACGGCCGATGCCATCCGCTACCACGAAAAAGCCTGCGCGCTGAACCCCACGTCCGGCCAGTATTATGCCAACTACAGCGCTGCGCTGGTGTCGGCGGGGCGCGCGGCCGAGGGTTTACGCGCGGCCGAACGGGCGATTGCACTTGAACCACATTTGCGCGATGCGCATTTCAACTATGCGCTCGCGTTGTCGGATGTGGGCCGTCATGAAGAGGCGATTGCCGCGCTGGAATATACGTTGGTTTTAAGCCCCGATTTCGCGCTGGCCTATCAGGGCCTCGCCATGGCCTTTGCAAGCCTGGGCTGGATGAACGCGGCCCTGATCGCGCAAGGCAAAGCCAAAACGATTGCGCCCAACGATGCGATGGTGCGCTTTTCCGAGGCCATCCTGAATCTGGCCAAAGGCAATTTGCGCGATGGCTGGAAAGAGTTCGAAAGCCGCTTCGACCTGTGGGCCACGGGCCGCTACCGCCACAAGGGTGTGCCGCGCCGTGCGGTACCGCCGCCCTATTGGGCCGGCGAGGACGTGAAAGACAAAACCATTCTCGTCTGGTCCGAGCAGGGCGTCGGCGATGAAACGCTCTATGGCAGCATGCTGGATGATCTGGCAGCGCGCGGGGCCAACGTGATCTTCGAATGCTCGCCGCGTATGGCGCCGGTGTTCGCCCGTTCGCTGCCCGGCATCACGGTGCGAAGCGCGGGTTCATCTGCACACGACGGGGCGGATTTCCAGATTGCCTTGGGCAGTCTGGGCCAATACTTGCGGCCCGACGTCGCAAGCTTTCCCAAGCGCGCTTCTTATTTGAAGGCCGATCCAGCCCGGGTGTCGGAGCTGAAAGCGCGCTACGGCGCTGGCCCGTTGATCGGCATTTCCTGGGTCAGCAAGGCCGAGCGCATCGGCGCGCAGAAAAGCGCAGCCCTTCTGGACTGGGCGCCGCTCTTGCGTCTTCCCGGTGCGCGGTTCGTCAATCTGCAATACGGCGACAGCGCGGCCGAGATCGCTGAAGTGAAATCGAAACTAGGCGTGGAGATCATCAGCGACCCCACCGTCGATCCGCTGAAAGATATGGATGCGTTCTTCGCGCAAGTGGCGGCCATGGACGCGGTGGTGACGGTCTCCAACACTACCGCCCATGTGGCGGGTGCCTTGGGCGTGCCGGCGTGGGTGCTGCTCTCGCGCGGCGGCGGAAGTCTCTTATGGTACTGGTTCCTGGAACGCGCCGACAGCCCCTGGTACGCCTCGATGCGCCTGGTGCGCGGCGAGAACGCGAAGCCCGGCTGGGCGCGGGAACCTCTGGAACGCATCGCAACGGACGCTACTGCTTGGCTGAAGGGCCGCGGCCATGGTTGATGTAGGCGTTGTCGCGGCCAAGCTTGCGCAGGCGCTGGCGTTGCACCGGGCCGGGCGTCTGGATGAGGCTGAAGCGGGTTACCTAGCTGTGCTGGCGCTTGCCCCGCGCAACCACGATGCCTTGAATTTACTGGGCCTGATCGCGCAAGGCCGCGGGCAGCGCGATGAGGCGCTTGAGTTTTTCGACAAAGCCATCAAGGCCGCGCCCAAGGCTGCCACTCCGCACTTCAATCGCGGCGTGGTGCTGGCCGAACTGGGCCGTACAACCCATGCCGCCGCCGCTTACCGTAAGGCCATTCTGCTCAAGCCCGATTACGCCGATGCGCGTTTAAACCTCGGTGCGTTGCTTCATGCATCAGGCGATGGTCCGGGCGCGATGGCGGCCTTCCGCGAGATGACGCTGAAATGCCCAGCCGACGCGCGCGGGCATTTCAATTTGGGACGCACTTTAAGTGAAACGTCCGACGCCGCCGGCGCCGAACAAAGCTTGCAAGCCGCGCTGAAGATCGATCCTGCCCACGTCGATGCACGCGTGACCTTGGCCAAGGTCTATGCGGCGGCGGAACGGCTTGAGGACGCCGTGGCGTTGCTGCGCGAGGCTTTGAAGTTCAAGCCCAACAATGCGCAGGCTCTCACCAATCTTGGCACATACCTCAGCCATCAGGACAAAACGCAAGAGGCTATCGAAACATATTCCCGCGCCATCGCCGCCGATCCTGCGTACGGCAGTGCTTATGTGAACCGGGCCCTGGCGCGGCTGTCGCTGGGCCGGTTCGCGCAAGGCTGGGACGACTATGCCGATCGCGCCGACGCCAAAGGCGATTTCGCATTCCGCAAGCTCGATCTGCCCTATCCGCGCTGGACAGGCGAAGCGTTGGCGGGAAAATCCATCTTCCTCT
>JAEUKM010000145.1 GCA_016793085.1 Rhodospirillaceae bacterium | reverse complement strand
TTCAAAACTTTGACCGCCGCCGTTGCGCTGACAGCCGGTTTGGCATTTCCGGCCATGGCCGCCGATACGCCGTTCGGCAAGCCGGTCGACCCCACCGCCAAGCCCGAGAAGACGCTGGGCCGTTACACCGGCTTTGAAGGTCGGGAGCGCGACCTGGGCCTGATCATGAACATGGTGGTCAAGACGCTGGAAGACAACCAGGGCTATCAGCATGAAATCAACGACGCGCTGGTCAAGCAGCACTTGAGCCACATGCAGTTCCTGAAGGACCGCAACCTGGTGAAGGAAGGCGTCGACGAGGAAATCAAGACCCAGTCGCCGATGCTGAAGCGCGCGGCCAAGATGATCGAAAAAAGCGGCGACAAAGATATGGCGCTGAAGGCCGTGTTCGACCAGACGACGTGTCATTGGCAATTGGTGCTGGACACCCAAAGCGAGCCGGGCATGCGCCGCTTCAAGAGCCCGTTTGCCAACGTACTGGCGCAGACCACCCGCATGGGCCAGCACGATCTCACGGAAAAATGGATCCACGAGAACTGGACCATCCCGCGCATGCAGGGTTATTCGAAGATTCTGGGTGTAGACCTGGAGGTAAGCCCCTGGCAGGACGACGGCATGATCACCGTGAAGGTGAAAGACTATAAACCCGCCGAGCAGAAAACCTCTGCCGTCACCAACTAAACCCAGCGCCTTGACGCCATAAAAAACGGCCTCTCTGACGAGAGGCCGTTTTACTTTGGGCTTTGCGGGCGCGGTTACTCGGCGGGCTGCTTGGCCGGTTCGTTGTCCTCGTCGGGTTTATCCGCGCCCGGGAACAGCGCGAAAATAACCGCCACGGTGATGAACGCCGCCAGAATGATCAGCACGTGCGTGGTGTATTTCTGCGGCTCCACCCACACTTCCGTGAACACATTCCACCGGCCCAGGATTTCGATGGTGTTCCAGCAGATGATGGCGGTGGGAATGCCGTACCTGAACGCGGAGGGCAGCCGCGAGAACTTGCGTAAGCGATTCAAGAGGTACAGCGACCAGACCGTGAGGGCGAAGAAGATGGGGTACATGGCCCAGTGGTCGTCGCCCAGAATTTGTTTGTCGTAGATGATGAGCAGGAACAGGTAGAAAAACCAGATCAGGTACAGCGTTTCCATGGCAACGATCGTCGAGATGTTGCGCGGGTAGTTCACCGTGGGCTTGCCGACGGGAATGTGCAGGTGCTTGTGCATCCAGCGGAAAGCATTGCAGCGCGTTTCACGGTTGAAGAAGAAAAAGACCAGCGTGGAAAGCAGCACGCCCACGGATGAGGGCATCAGCAGGTATTCGGCGCGGGTGGCGATTTCGCCGTTTTCCATCAGGTGCGGCACGGCCAGGTGATTGGCGTAGTAGACGAAGCTGAACTCGACCCAGCCGTCCCAGATATAGGTACCGCCGAAGAAGCCCAGCCAGGTGGCAGCGTTTTCGTTGTGGTTGAGCCGGACACCCCAGTAGACCAGCCCCACGCCGATCGCGCCCATGATGAAGGCGCTCCAATACACGTACTCGTGGCCGAAGATGCGTTCCTGCATCACCATCTGGGCATGGCCCAGGCCCTGCAGCAAGAGAACCAGCATGAAGGCGAAGATGCCGATGAACGGCGGGCGTTTGAGCGCGGAAATCATGATGTCGGTCCTTTAAAACGTTACTCGGCGGGCTGCGGGTTCGGGCCCGCCTTGTCATCTTTGTCGGGGGCGTCCACCGACGGATAGAGCGCGAAGATCACCGCCGAGGTGATGAACGCGGCGATGATGATGGTCATGTGCAGGGCGTACTTGCGCGGCTCGATCCACACTTCCGTCATGAAGCGCCAGCGGGCGAGGATTTCCACCGTGTTCCAGGCGACCAGTGCGGTTGCGATGCCGTACCTGAACGCCGAGGGTAGACGCGTGAACTTGCGCAGCCGATTCAAAAGGTAGATCGACCAGACAATGAACATAAAGAACACCACGTACATGGCCGGGTGCGTCGCGCCCAGGATGCGCCGGTCGTAGAGCACCAGCAGCAGCACGTAGAAGAACCATGTGATGTAGAACTTCTCCATGGCGACGATAGTGGAAATATTGCGCTGGTAGTTCAGCGTCGGCTTGCCCACGGGCGTATGCAGATGCTTATGCATCCAGCGGAACGCATTGCAGCGCGTTTCGCGGTTGAAATAGAAGAAAACTAAAGTACTTGCCAGAAGGCCGATGCCTGAGGGCAGAAGCATGTATTCGGGCAACTGCTTGTGCCCGCCGCCGAGATCGAGCGGTTCAATGCCGATGTGCCGCGAGTAGTAGACGTAACTGAACTCAACCCAGCCCGCCCACAGCCACGCGCCGCCGAAGAAGCCCAGCCACGTGGCCAGGTTTTCGTTGTGGTTGTAGCGCACGCCGATGGCGACCATGACCAGGCCGAGCAGGCCCTGCACGAAGGCCGCAGTGAACTGCTGGCCTTGGAAGATGTTCATGATCTCCACCATGATGGTGTGACCAAGTGCGGTGAAAATAAAGACCAAGGCGAAAGCGAACGCGCCGATGAACGGCGGCCGCTTCAATGCTGCGATCATGAGTCCCTCCCCTGCTGGGTCTCAAACGCAATTGTTGCCACGGGCGCAGTTTAGCCGAAGTCAACTCAAGTCTCCATGAGGACCGGCGTGCGCGGCCCCTCATGGCGCAAATAAAAACAGCTTAAAGGATTTTCGTATTCCTCGTGATGCAGCGGCTACTTCTTCACCGGCATCGCCTCGCCCCAATTGGGGTTGAACGGCACGTAGTTTTCCGGCCCCAGGTTGAGCGAAGACACATCCATCACGAAGGTCTTGATGTTGCTCATGAACCGTTCGCCGGTGGCGCGGCCCCAGTTCATCTTTTTGCCGTCGGGCGAGATGTGCGCGAGGATGTCGATCTTGTCGCTGTAGGTGAGCCGGCGATGCGGCCCGCCCGCCAAATCGCCCAGGTAAATCTCCCAGTTGGTTTCATCCTGGGCGCGGACATAGACATAGTGCCGGCCGTCGGGGGCCGGCGTTGGGTGCCAGTTCATGCCCCGGTCAAAGGTGTGGCGGCGCCAGTTGCTGCCGTCACGCTCTATGGTGAAGATGGTCATGGGTGTAGGTTTTTTGCCGTAGTCTTCTTTCAGCCAGGCGCGGAAGATGATGGTCTTGTTGTCCTTCATGAAGAAGGGCGCGCCCTCCTGCCACTCGGCGGTCTTGGTCACCTGGCGTTCCTCGGTGCCGTCGGACTTCATCACCCAGATGTCCATGTTGCCGTTGATCTGGCGGCCGAAGGCGATCCACTGACCGTCGGGCGACACCGACACCTCGGCTTCGTAGTACTTGTTGTTGGTGAGCCGCTTGCGGTTCTTGCCGTCCAAGTCGGCCGAATAG
>JAEUKM010000142.1 GCA_016793085.1 Rhodospirillaceae bacterium | reverse complement strand
CAGGCCATGACCTGGCGAAGAAGAAAACCATTTCCGCCGCCGACCTGAAGGATGCACCGCTGTTGATGCTGGAGGACGGCCACTGCCTGCGCGACCATGCCCTGGCGGCGTGCCGCTTGTCGGCGAAGAGAACAAACGAGGTGTATCAGGCGACATCGCTGGCGACATTGGTGCAGATGGTGCGTGGCGGCCTGGGTGTCACCATGCTGCCGCGCATGGCGGCACCCATCGAGACGGCGGGGCAGAGCGGTGTTGTGATCCGGCGGCTTGAGCGTGACACTCCGGCGCGGCGCATCGCCCTGGTGTGGCGCGCCTCGGCGGTGAAGGCGGCGGAATTTCACAAGCTGGCCGACGTATTCCGTGCCGTGTTCAAGGCCCAGGCCCGTGTGTAATGGGTCGGCGCGTAGGAAAAATCATGAAACCGGTTCGGGTGATCTTCATTGCATCGGTGGCTTTGATTCTAGGCGGCCTGAAAGCTCCGCCTGAAGGATCGCTGCAAGGCATCGACCTGGCCCGCAGTTGCCGCAGCGAAGCAGCAGACGATCAATCGCTGTGCCGCGGCTTCATCGAGGGCTTCACCTATGGCAGCCAGATGGCCGTGGGGCCTGAGTTCGTCGGGCAATGGCGTTACGGCGCGCAAACCTGGTGTCTGCCTGTGGGTGAAAACACGCAGAAGCTGCGTGACACTTTTTTGACGCACGCCCAGGCCAATACCGGCACGCTTCACTTTCCGGCGGCCATCGTGCTGGCCAATGCCTTCGCTACGCAATATCCGTGCCGTTAACAAGCGTTGCGCCAGCCTTTAAACGCATGGCTGTCATGGTGTTTTAATGGGGTGACTAAAGTAGGTTGCGACCTATCTGAGTTACCCTGTGGGTCAACCCCCTGTGTTTACAGGAATTCACAACCCTTTACTGGCTCTCTTGCCAGGCTCACAGTCATTGTGCGGAATCTCGAGGAAGGCCTGCCGCCACAGGGGTGCTGGTGCGGCCTTCCCATGGAGTAGCAAGCATGCAAGCAGGCTCGCGCGGCATGGGTTTTTCGCTGGGTGTTGTGGCTGGGGCCGCGGCCCTCTTTACTCTAAGCGCCTGCGGGCCCGACGGCGGCGGCGGACCACCGGCACCGCCGGTCACGGTCGCCAAGCCGCTGGTGAAGGAAGTGACCGAGTGGGACGAATACACCGGCCGCTTCCAGGCCATGGAGTCGGTGGAAATCCGGGCCCGCGTCAGCGGTTACCTGACCGACATCAATTTCAAAGACGGCGAGATGGTGAAGGCGGGCGATCTGTTGTTCGTCATCGACCCGCGCCCCTATCAGTCGGCACTCGATCAGGCCCGCGCCGCCTTCGTGCGTGCACAGACCCAGCAGCAGTTGGCCGGTAACGACCTGGAGCGCGCCACGCGCCTGCTGCAAACCAAAGCGGTGTCGGTGGAGGAATACGACACCCGCCTTCAGCGCAAGAAAGAAGCCGACGCTGCCGTGGAAGGGGCCAAGGCCAGCTTGCGCAACGCCGAGCTTGACCTGGAGTTCACGCAAATCCGCTCGCCCATCACCGGCCGCGTGGGCGCGACCGCGCTGGACGTGGGCAATCTCGTCACCGGCGGCGCAGGTGCGGTAGTGTTGACCACGGTTGTCTCGCTGGACCCGATGCATTTTGTCTTTGATGCCAGCGAATTGGCCTATCTGCGCTATCAGCGCATGTCGCAGGCCGGTGACCGGGCCAGTTCACGCGATGTGGCCAACCCCGTGCAGGTGCGTTTATCCGACGAAACCACATGGACACGCACGGGTGTGATGGACTTCGTCGACAACCAGATCAACCCGCGCACTGGCACCATCCGTGGCCGCGCGGTGCTGGCCAATCCGGACTTGTTCCTGACCCCCGGCACCTTCGGGCGCTTGCGCCTTTTGGGGGCCACCTATCAGGCGACGCTGATCCCCGATGCAGCGATCATCAGCGATCAGGCGCGCAAAATCGCCGCCGTTGTCGCCGCCGACGGCACCGTGAGTTTCAAGCCCGTGGAACTGGGCCCGCTGATCGACGGCTTGCGCGTGGTGCGCTCGGGCCTGAACGCCAATGACCGTGTGGTCATCAACGGCCTCTTGCGGGTGCGCCCCGGCGCCAAGGTGCAACCCACCGAAAGCCAGATTGCGTCAGCGCCTGAAGCAAAGCCCGATACAGCCAAGACTGACACATCTAAGACTGGCGGGCCGACGCCATGAACTTCTCGCACTTTTTCGTCGACCGGCCGATTTTCGCCGGCGCGCTGTCCATCCTGATTATTCTGTTGGGCAGTTTCGCGTACTTCACGCTGCCGGTAGCGCAGTACCCCGAAGTGGCTCCGCCCACCATTGTCGTCACCGCCACCTACCCCGGCGCCAACGCGCAAGTGCTGGCCAACAGTGTCGCCTCACCCTTGGAGCAGGAGATCAACGGCGTTGAGGGCATGCTCTACGTGCTCTCACAGTCTACCGCCGACGGCGTGGTGTCGATCACCGTCACCTTCAAGCTCGGCACCGACCTGAACATGGCCCAGGTGCTGGTGCAGAACCGCGTCGCAAGCGCGCTACCGCGCCTGCCCGAGGAAGTGCAGCGCTTAGGGGTAAACGTGGCAAAAAACTCGCCCGACCTGATGATGGTCGTGCATCTCGTTTCGCCCGATAAGACCTACGACCAGCTTTATTTGTCGAACTTTGCCAGCTTGCGCGTGAAAGACGTTCTTGCGCGCCTGGACGGCATCGGCAACGTGCAGATTTTCGGCGCGCGCGACTACTCCATGCGCGTCTGGCTGGACCCCGACCGTATCGCCGCCATCGGCATGACGGCGGGCGAGGTGGTGGCGGCCTTGCGCCGCCAGAACGTGCAGGTAGCTTCGGGCGCCCTGAACCAGCCGCCGATGCCGTCGCCGGGTGATTTCCAGCTCAGCGTGCAGACCTTGGGCCGTCTGGTCAGCGCCGAGCAGTTCGGCGAAATCGTCGTCAAGACTGACGAGGAAGGACGTCTGACGCGCGTCAGCGATGTCGCCCGTATCGAGATCGGTGCGCGCGACTACATGACCAACTCGTACCTGGACGGCAAGGAAGCCGTGGCCATGGTGATCTTCCAGCGTCCGGGCAGCAACGCGCTCGCCACCTCCGATGCCGTGCTGCAGACGATGGAAACACTGTCCAAGGATTTCCCCGCCGGTGTGGCGTACACGGTGGTGTACAACCCCACACAATTCATCCGCCAGTCCGTCGATGCCGTCATCCAGACCATTCTGGAGGCCATGGTGCTGGTGGTGCTGGTGGTGTTCGTGTTCCTGCAAACCTGGCGCGCGGCGATCATCCCCATTCTTGCCATTCCGGTGTCGCTGATCGGCACCTTCGCGGTCATGGCGGCCTTCGGGTTCTCGCTGAACATTCTCTCGCTGTTCGGGCTGGTGCTGGCCATCGGCATCGTCGTCGATGACGCCATCGTGGTGGTCGAGAACGTCGAGCGGAATATCGAACAGGGTATGAACCCCAAGGACGCTGCGCATAAAACTATGGACGAGGTGGGCGGCGCGCTCATTTCCATCGCCCTGGTGCTGTCGGCGGTGTTCGTACCCACGGCCCTGGTGACGGGCATCACCGGGCAGTTTTACCGCCAGTTCGCCCTGACGATCGCGGTCGCGACACTCATTTCATGCTTTGTCTCGCTGACCTTAAGCCCGGCTTTGTCGGCTATTCTGCTGCGCCACAAGCACCATGCCGAGCCCACGACCTCGGCCGGGATCGCCATGCAGAAATTCTTCCGCTGGTTCAATGCGGGGCTGGAGCGCCTGTCGGGCCAATACGCCACAGCGATCAAAAAGCTGATCCGGGTGACGACGCTGGTGATGGCCGGTTACGCCGGGCTTTTGGGCCTGACGTGGGCGGGCTTTGCGGTCACGCCGTCGGGCTTCATCCCGGAGCAGGATCAGGGCTACCTGATCGTCGCCGCGCAGTTACCGCCGGGTTCGAGCCTGGAGCGCACCGATAATGTGGTCCGCCAGATCAACGAGCGATTGCTCTCTACCAAAGGCGTCATCCACACGGTCGCCTTCTCGGGTTTCTCGGGCGCGACCTTCACCAACGACACCAGTGCGGCGGCGGTGTTCGCCGGGCTTGATGACTTCGCCGTGCGTGACAGCAAGGGCATTGCGTACCCGGCCCTGATCGGCGAGCTGCGCCAGAAGATGGCGGGCATCCAGGACGCGTTCATTGTCGTCATTCCGCCGCCGCCCGTGCGCGGCATCGGCAATGGCGGCGGCTTCAAGATGATGATCCAGGACCGCGCCGGGCGCGGCGTGGATGCCCTGAACGGCGCCGTGCAGGAGATGGCCATGGCCGCCAATCAGACGCCGGGCCTGGTAGGCGTGTTCTCGTTCTTCAATACGGGCGCGCCGCAAGTCTATGCCGATATCGACCGCGCCAAGGCCGAAATGCTGGGTGTCCCCGTCAACAATGTCTTCGAGGCCCTGTCGGTCTATCTTGGTTCGGCTTACGTGAACGACTTCAACCTGTTCGGGCGCACGTATCAGGTGCGCGCCCAGGCCGATGCCGAGTTCCGCCGCACCGCCGAGGACGCGGCCAACTTGCGCACGCGGAATGCCAATGGAGATATGGTGCCCTTGGGCGCCGTGGCCAACTTCTCGGATATCACCGCGCCCTACCGCTTGCCGCGCTACAACCTTTTCGAGGCCGCCGAACTGCAAGGCGACCGCTTGCCCGGCTTCAGCAGCGGCCAGGCGCTCGATGCCATGGAACGCTTGGCCGCCCAGCACTTGCCCGCGGGTTTTGGCTTCGAGTGGACGGAGCTTGCTTACCAGGAAAAAGTGGTGGGCAGCAGTTCGGTGCTGATCTTTGCCTTCGCCGTCGTCATCGTGTTCCTGGTGCTGGCCGCGCAGTACGAAAGCTGGACCTTGCCCCTGGCCGTGATCCTGATTGTGCCGATGTGCCTGCTCGCGGCTATCGTGGGGCTTCTGATCCGCGGTTTTGACAACAACATCATGACCCAGATCGGCTTCGTGGTGCTGGTGGGGCTGGCGTGCAAGAACGCAATTCTGATCGTCGAGTTCGCCGCCCAGGCCGAGCGCGAGGGCGTGGAACGCGCCGAAGCGGCGGCGCAAGCGGGGCGCACGCGACTGCGCCCCATCCTGATGACGTCTTTCGCATTCATTCTGGGAGTGGTGCCGCTGGTGCTGGCCAGCGGGCCGGGTGCCGAAATGCGCCAGGCCCTGGGCTCGGCGGTGTTCAGCGGCATGTTGGGGGTTACGTTCTTCGGCCTGGTGCTGACGCCGGTGTTCTTCGTCGTCTGCCTCATGCTGGCCGAACGGGCAGAGGCGCTGATCAACGCGGACACCAACGATGCGGTGCCCACACCATGACGCACATGACCCTGAAAGCCATTAGCGTTGGCGCGGCGTCTCTGGTGCTGGCGGGCTGTTGGGGCGGCGTCGGCCCAGACTATGTAGCCCCGGCCTCCAAAGCGCCCGAGGCGTTTCTGGCCTCCAGCGACCGCAACTCCAACCGCTTCGATCCGCCGCCCAGCGAATGGTGGAAGGCCCTGAAAGATCCGCAGTTGAACGGGTTGGTGGAGCGCGCGCGCCAGGCCAACAACGATATCGCGGCTGCCAGGGCGAATTTAACGGCTTCGCGCGCCGCAGCCCGCGCCGCCACGGGCGCATTTTTTCCGTCTGTGAATGCGGCGGGCTCGGCCCAGCGCACCAAGCCCAGTGGTGCCGCGCAAGGGCTGCCCGAGCAGCCGGCGGTCGATCTCTACGATGCCGGTTTTGATGCCTCGTGGGAGTTGGACCTGTTCGGCGGCATCAACCGTAGCACCCAGGCGGCGCGCGCCGACGCGCAAGCCGCCGAGGCGCGCCTGCAGGACGTGCTGGTGTCCGTCACCGCCGACACGGTGCGCGCCTACATCGATTTGCGCGGCGTGGAACTGCGCCTGGACGTGGCCCAGCGCAACGCCGAGAACCAGCAGCGCACCTATGACCTGACGGTGGATTTAAGCAACGGCGGGCGCGGTTCGGAACTGGACGTGGCCCGCGCCCAATCACAGCTTGAAACCACGCGCGCAGCCATCGCCGCCCTCGAGGCCGGGGTGACGACCGCGCGCTTTCGGCTTGCGGTGCTGGTGGGCGAGGTGCCGCAGACTTTCACGCTGACGGAAGAAGCCGAAGCCGTGCTGCCTGTCACGCCTGAGGTGATTTCCATCGGCGAACCGGCTGATCTGTTGCGCCGCCGCCCGGACGTGCGTCAGGCCGAACGCGCGCTGGAAGCCGCCACCGCGCGCATTGGTGTGGCCACGGCCGAACTGTTCCCGCGGTTGTCGCTGACGGGCGCGGTTGGGCTTTCAGCGCTTTCTTTCGATAACCTCTCCGAACAGGCGGCGTTCCAATACAGCGTCGGGCCGTCGCTGGTCTGGAATCTGTTTGCCGGCGGCGCCAGCCGGGCGCGCATCGCCCAGGCCGATGCCTTGGCTCAGGCGCAGCTCGCGCGCTACGACAATACTGTTTTGCTGGCCCTGGAAGACGCCGAGGCCTCATTGACGCGCTTTGCGCGCGAGAAAGTCCGGCTGGGGCATTTGTCGGCGGCAGCCCTGGCCAGCGCCCGCGCGGCCGACTTCGCCGATCAGCGCTATCGCGGCGGCGTCGACAATTTCCTGAACGTGCTGGATGCGCAGCGGAGTTTGTTGGCCGCCGAGGACTCCCTCGTGCAAAGCCAGGTAGCGGTGGCCACGCAATTCATCGCTGTCCACAAGGCGCTGGGTACGGGCTGGCAGCCCGTCGAGTAGCCGAGAGTAAAAAAAGACCGGGCGGCTGTTCGCAGCCGCCCGGAAGGATCAAGGTTCTCAAGGCCGGATCGTCAAGAGTTACTGAATGCTTTAGTAGT
>JAEUKM010000112.1 GCA_016793085.1 Rhodospirillaceae bacterium | reverse complement strand
AAAATCCATCTTCCTCTGGGGCGAGCAGGGATTGGGCGACGAGATTTTGGCCAGCGGCATGGTGCCGGAAGTGGCGGCGCTGGCCGGAAAATGCGTGCTGGGCTGCAGCGCACGGCTGTTAAAGCTGTTTCAGCGCTCTTTTCCGAATGTCGAAGTAGTGGATTTGGCCGTGTTTCTGGCGCGGCGCGGCGATGCGCGGTTTGATTTTCAGTCCTCGCTGCTCGACCTTGGCCGCATGCGGCGGCGTTCGATTGCAGCGTTTCCCAACCGGCGTTCGTATCTGCGCGCCGATGATGCGGTGACGCGCGAGATAAGGGCGCAATTCAAAAACCAATCCTCAAGCACGAAACGGATAGTGGGTTTTTCGTGGCGCAGCTTCGCTTCTCACATCGGCGCACAGAAAACCCCGCCGCTTGATGTATGGCGGCCTCTGTTTGAAACGCCGGATATCGCGTTCGTGAGCCTGCAGTATGGCGCCGCTGAAGATCTGGAGGGTGACCTTGCGCAATTCAGAGCATGGGCAAGGGGCCCGATGATCACGGTTGCCGATATGGGTCAGGATCTCGACCGTCAGGCCGCGCAAATGGCGGCTCTTGATCAGGTGGTCACAGTGTCCAATACCACGGCGCACTTGGCGGGCGCCTTGGGGGTGCCGGGCCGCGTCATTGTGCCGCCGGGCCGCGCCAGCCTGTGGTATTGGTTCAAAACCGGCGACTACAGCCCGTGGTATGCCAGTCTACGGCTGCACAGATGGGCCCCGGGACAGGCGCTTGCAGGAGCAGACTCGCCAGACACGATAATTGTGTGAGTTGCCCGCCTTAAGCTGCCCGAGGGCGTCCCCAATGGCCCCCCGCCTGGGCCGAATCGGGGCCCAAACTGTCCGAAAATACAGTCACATAGCCCGCCGTAAGCCCCCTTGACTTGCTTTCGGGCTTCGGGTCTTATGTGCTCGCGCTGACGGGCGCAACGCGCTTGCACGTCTGAGCGCGTAAGTGCAACCAGATATCTGTCTTTTTAAGGGGATCCCTAAATGAAGCGTGAAAATCTCTACTTCGTGGGCGCAGCGTTGTTGGCTTCGACATCGCTCTCCACGTTCGCGGAAGCCGCTGTGCCGGCTCTGCGTGCTGCTCCTGGCGCCGCCGGTACTGCCGTCGCCGCCCGCCCGCTGTCGGCTCAAGTGTTCGCCGCTACTCCGGCGACCACCACGACCCTCGGCCCGGCTTCGCTGTTCGTTCGCTTTAACCAGTCGATCTCGTCGAAGTTCACACTGACCGTGAACGTCACGAACGCCAAGTTCGTGGCGACGGCTGGTCAGGTTGGTGCCAACGCCGTGAACTTTGAAGTGTCGAGCGGTGCGACCACGAATACCATTCTCGCTATCAACGCGACCAGCCTCTGCACCGTGACCCCAGCCACGGAAAAGGTTTTCCTGGATTGCGATCCGACCGGCGCTGGCGTTGGTTCTGTGGCTGCTGCTTCTCTGAACGGCGTGCTGATCTCGAACGTGACCTTCGACAACGCGACGGCGCTGGCCACTGCCGGCACCAGTGTGACGCTTGATGGTTCCATCAGCGTCGGTGGCGCGGTGTTCGAAACCATCACCTCCACCAACGTCATCACCTCGCGCATTTCGATCAACAACAACGGCGCTGCTGCTTCGACCTCGGCCGCGACCGGTTCGATCGACGTCAACGCCTCTACGCCGTTCACGGCGAGCACTGTTGGCGGTCTGTCGATCGTGATCGGCACCATTGATCTGTCACCGAACGCCTCAGTTGGTACCGATCTGTTCACTACGATGCAGGCGACCGGCATCATCGGCGCGGCTGAAGCGAAACTCACCACAGCTTTCTTGACCGACGATGCCTTCACTGAAGTGAAGATCATCGGTGGTACCACCACTCTGACCCGCGGCTTGACGCAGGTTTCGAGCGGTGCGGTGACCTTCGCGCTGACCAATGCCACTTACAACGAAGACTACAACGTCCGCGTGCAGTTCAATGGTACGAAGGAAATCGATGTCACGTCGGCTGGGTCGGTTGCTTACACATTCACCGCTGCCACGGCGACTTCGAGCACCAACGGTTCTGCCCCGGTTCTGGGTAACAGCGCTGTTGCCGGCATCTCGCGCAACTCCGGCTTTACCATCAACATCAATGGTATCCAGCCGAACACCGCGCAGGGTGGTTCCACTGGTCAGTACCAGTCGCTGCTCCGTATCGCCAACACCGGTACGACGGCGGGCACTGTGCAGGTTGTTCTGCGTAACGAAAACTCGGGCGCGACCCTCGGCACCTACACCTCGCCGACGATCCAGCCGGGCTCTTCGTTGCAGCTCACCTCTGGTGCGTTGGAATCGGGCGCGGGTGTCACCCCGGTCGCTTCTGTCCTGTACCAGGCCACTGTGACGGGCAGCATCGGCGGTTACGTCCAGCACGTGAACTGGAACCCGTCGGCTGGTATCTTCACCGACCTGTCTGGTCGCCGTAACAGCGTCAACGGCACCAACCAGTAATCCAGCTTCTATAGCTGACGGAAACGGGGGGCTTTATGCCCCCCGTTTTCATTTTTGGGGCAGGTTTCACAAAGCGCCCCAAAAACGGCCAGATCCCCGTCTATTGGCTGATTTGCGCGGCTGATCGCCTTGTGTCCGAGCAAGGCTTACAGCGCATCAAGCTTCCATTTCATGGGCAACCTTCGCCCCCTAAACTATTGACAGATAACAGCCTTTTAACTGCGAAGTCATAGCTTGCGGCCATAAACACTACCGTTCTTCCCATGAGTGTGCGCATAAATGGCCATGTCTGGCGGGCAGCAATTCGAATATCAGGCCGTTGACGGGGCCGGGAATGTCTCGACCGGTCAGATTTCGGCCAAGTCGCAGCGCGAGGCGTACCGGGTGCTGGAAAGCAAGGGTCTGACCCCGCTGACCCTGAATATCGGCGCCCAGGCGGCCCAGGCCGGCCGTTGGGCGTGGCTGCGCCGCGAGCGGACCTCAGAGAAAGAAGACGCGTTGCTGATGGAGCAGTTGGCTCTGCTGCTGTGCGCCGGAATTCCGTTGCTGAACGCCATTGTGAGCCTCAGGGGCCAATCGGCTCCCGCCTACGCCGAACGTCTCGGCAGCGTCGAGAGGCGCCTGCGCGCCGGTGAGGCCTTCGCGCCCACGCTGACGGCGGCGTTCCCGCAATTGCCGTCGTACATGGGCCAGTTGGCCGCCGCCGGCGAGGCCACCGGTCGCCTGGGCCCGGCCTTACGCGACGGTGTCGTCCAGATGAACTACGACCTTGCCGTGCGTCAGGACATGAACAACGCCCTGACATACCCCGCCATCCTGGTAGTGACGGGTTTGGGCGCGGTGATGTTCATTTTCACGGTCGTCGTGCCGCGGTTTTCCACCATGCTGGCCGGCAAGATGGACCAGCTGCCGATGATCTCGAAGATCGTCATCAACCTGGGCCTGGCGCTCAACGAGGCCAAGGGCGTGATTCTGCTGCTGGCGGCCGCGGCGGCCTATGGCCTGTGGCGCGCATCAAAGCTGCCGGCCGTGCGTCAAAAGGTGCGCGATCTGTTGGACCGTGCGCCTCTGGTCGGCGTTTGGCTGCTGGAGTCCGAACTTGCGCGCTGGGGCTCGATGCTCTCAACGCTGCTGGCCAACGGCGTCGATCTCATCCGCGGGCTTCAGTTCGCGCGCGAAGCCGTCACGCTCGAGCGGCTCAGCCAGAAACTCCTCCAGGTGTCCAAGCTGGTGCGCGGCGGTCAGTCGCTCTCGACCGCTATTGCCAGCCAGGATATATTCACGCCCACGGCGGTCAGCTTGATCCAGGTCGGCGAAGCCTCGGGCGAGTTAGCGACGATTTTGAAATCGATGGCCGACTTGTACGCCAATTCCGGGCGCCAGCGGATGAAGCGCTTCCTCATCATGCTTGAGCCCATCGCCATTCTCTTGATCGGCGGGGTCATCGGCGGCATCGTCGCAGCGATCATGCTGGCCATCACCAGCGTCAACCAGGTCGCGCTTTGAAAAGGGTCGGGACGTCCATGATCTCACTGGCTTCTTGCATCACTTACGTACGCAAGCGCACGCGTGTGCAGCACAGCATTGCCGCGCGCGGCTTCACCCTGCTTGAAATGCTGGTGGTGCTGGTGATCATCGGCTTGCTCGCGGGTCTGGTGGGGCCGCAGCTTCTGGGCCGCGTTGATACCTCCAAAGTCACGGCCGCCGACACCCAGATCAAGATGTTGAAAGCCGCCCTCGCGACCTTGCGGCTGGATATCGGCCGGTTTCCCACACAGGAGGAGGGCTTAAGCCTCCTGATGTCGGCGCCTACCGATGAGAAAGTCGCGCGCAAATGGCGTGGGCCTTATCTGTCGGAAGAGGTTCCGATGGACCCGTGGAACAACGCCTATGTCTACCGCCCGCTCACCGGCACCACGGTGTATCTCGTCAGTTATGGGGCCGACGGGCAGCCCGGAGGCGAGGGCGTCGATGCCGATATCGGCGTGCCCGCAACGGAAAATGCGGCCAAACCCCAGTAATCATCGGCGATTTTCACGTGTCGCGCTGACAGGCCCGACGGCGCGCGCGCATCGGCATCAGCAAGGCTTCACCTTGCTGGAAATGCTGATCGTCATGTTCATCCTGGCGATCACGTCGGCCATCGCGTTTCCGCAGTTGTCCAACA
>JAEUKM010000109.1 GCA_016793085.1 Rhodospirillaceae bacterium | reverse complement strand
AGTTGGACGAGTTGTCGCGCAATTTGCTCGAGGAAATCAACCTGGTGCACAACCGCGGCACCGCGTTCCCGCAGATGACCACCAACATGACGGGTACGCGCACGTTCCTGTCCAGTTCAACTCAGACCCTGACCTTCTCGGGCGCTGAAACCAAGGTGGTGATCTATGACGCCAACGGCGCCGAGAGGTTCAGCAGCCGCGTTCTGGACACTGCGGGCATCAACTTCACCAACGGCGGCTCGGTCGATACGCTGGCCCAGCAAATGCAGACCTGGCTGCAAAGCCTGGATACGCAGTTGTCCAACGCCACCGTCAGCGTGAACGCCAACGGCAGGTTCGAGATTCAGCTGGGCACCGAAGCTTACGGGATTGCCTTCCGCGACGAGGAAACCGCCGTGAAGGGCAGCACGCAGAAGGATACAAGCGTGGCCATTGACCTGGATTCCGACGGCACCGCTGACCAGACCTATTCCGGATTCTCGAACTTCTTCGGGCTGAACGATTACTTCGTCACCGAACAGAAACTCTCGACCTGGGATTCGGATTTCAAGCCGGCCAACTACAAGCTGGGCATCCAGACCGCGCAGACTCTCCAATTCGCCGACACCACGGATCCAACTGGCATTGCGGGCGGCAGCATTACAGTCAACCCCAACGATACGCTGCAGCAGATCGCCGACAAGATTAACCAGAACACGACCCTGCTCAACCGGGTGCGCGCCGACGTCATCCCCGAAGGGAACGGCTTCAAACTGCGCATCCAGCACCAGTTGGGTAACCACCTGGTCGTCACCCAGGCCGCGGGCGGCAACAACGACGCCATCATCGCGCTGGGGCTGGACCAGTCCGAAGTGGGCTTTGCCACCAAGCTGAAAGTGAACAGCACGCTGACCGCCAATCCGTCGGCCATCAGCCGCGGCCGCGTGCAGTTCGATGAAATCACCGGCCGCTACCTCTTGTCGCCCGGCGACAATGAAGTAGCGCTGCAAATGTCGAATATGCTCAGCAGTCAGGTGTCGTTCAAGCAGGCGGGCTCGCTCAGTTCGTCCAACGTCACCTTCGGCGAATACTCGGCCACCATCGTGTCGTACAGCTCGACGATGGCGTCCGGCACCGCCACGGACTTGCAATTTCAGACGGACCTGAAGACCGCGCTGGAACTGAAGCACTCGGAAATTTCCGGCGTGAACTTGGACGAGGAAATGTCGCAACTGCTGGTGTTCCAGCAGACCTACGCCGCCTCAGCCAAGGTGATTTCAACCACGCAGCAACTGTTCGAAATCTTGAACAACATTATCTAGCGCTAAAGCGGGATAACGACCATGGTTACACGCATCGGCACGTTCGCCACCCAACAAGCCCTGATCCAGCGCATGCTGGAGGTGCAGAAGCGCGTCTATGACGGCCAGACCCAGGTCGGCACCGAGAAGAAGTCGCAAGACTATCTCGGCATCGCGCAGGATTCGTTCCGCCTCATCAACATCGAGAATGAGCGCAGCCGCACTGAGCGCTTCATCAACAACAACACCTCGGCCGAGACCAACCTGAACGCCATGAACGCCTCGGTAAAGTCCATCGACGACCGCGTGCGCACCTTGCGTCAGGACTTGCTGAACTTCACCAGCCGTGACCTCAGCGACCAGTCGGCCGACGACTTTTCCGCCGTCAACGACATTCAGGAACGCGCCTTCGCCGTGCTGAACGACATGGAATTCTTCCTGAACCTGAAGATCGACGGCAAGTATCTGTTCGCCGGCGGCAAGACCGACGAAGCGCCAGTAACGATCCCTTATGACAACGTCACCGATTTCCAGAAGGATTTCGACGGCGTCAACGTCACCTACCCGAAAACGCGCGCGGCGCAACTGGTTTCGGCTAGTTTCCCCAACGTGGCAGTATCGAACTATCAGAATTTCACGTTCGGCAACCTGGATGTCACCCAGGTAACCGCGCCGCCAGGAACATTTGTAACCGCGACGATCAACGACACGACCTTCGGCGATCTGACCTACAGCAACAACGGCAGCAACGGCACCATGACCTCCTCGGTGCCGGGCGCCTTTGCCAACCTGGAAGTGGGCCAGACCATTTCGCTGGACCAGACCGGTGGCAACAACGGCATTTACACGGTGACATCCGTGTCCGGCGACGGGCGCACGCTGACGCTCGACCAGCCGTTGGCCGCGGCCACCGACCCCACCGGAACAGGCGTGCAGATCAGGCTGCTGCCGCCCAACGGCACCACCATCTATCTCTCGGGCTCGACCACGGGCAACAACGGCGCCTACACCGTGCGCTGGCCGACCAACGCCGAACTGGGGGCCGCCCCCTTCAGCGGCAACGCTGTCGACGGCAGCCAGATCATCGTGTCGGGTCAGGTCTTCGACGTGAACCCCGAGACGGTGAAGTTCGAAACCCGCCCCTACTACATCGGTGACAAGCTGGAAACGCAGCATCGCGTCAGCGAAACGCGTACCATCAAGTTCGGCGTGAACGGCCTGGACCCGGCATTCGAAAAGGCCATTCGCGGCATCGGGCAACTGCTGCAAGGCGACCTGATCAACAATCAGGCCCGTGCGCTGGATGCGCTGGCGCTGATCAACGATGCCATTGAGCACACGCCGTCCTCGACCGAGAAGCCCGGCGATCTACAGGACATCCAGAACCGCTTAGGGATCAACCAGGCCGTGCTGGCCGACGCCAAGGACGATCAGAAGCAGTTCATGGCGTTCCTGGAAGTGCGCCAGATTTCGGTGGAAAACGTCGACCCCACCGAGGCCGCCGTGAAGCTGAACGATGACGTGCGTGCGCTGAACGTGTCGTTCGCCACGCTCTCAAAGGTTCAGCAGTTGTCGCTGGTCAACTTCCTCTAGCGCTTTACCGCGCACAGGCCGCGCGCCACAACGCGCGGTAAGCCGCCTCTACATCCCGAGCGTAACCCTTGGCGTCGCACAGGCTTGAGGCCTGCAGTCGTGCGCGCAAGGCCTGCCGTTCGGTAGAGAGCTTTTTGTGGTCCCCGGCCAGCCTGATCGCTGAAGCCACATAGGCATCGCGACCGCCGCAGATTAAATCGCGTAAGCCCACTGTGGCGAGCAGGCTGGCCCCCACCCGCGCGGCATGGGTTTCGCCCTGCCGCGTAATCAC
Source organism: Rhodospirillaceae bacterium (assembly GCA_016793085.1). Lineage (GTDB taxonomy): Bacteria > Pseudomonadota > Alphaproteobacteria > Rhodospirillales > Rhodospirillaceae. Next base: position 1,069 of record JAEUKM010000109.1, on the reverse strand, counting down.
CGGCACGCCCATCCATAAAGCTTCGCACGTGGTGGTGGTGCCGTTGTAAGGGTAGGTATCGAGCGCGATATCGACGTCGTTATAAAGGCCCAGGTGGTCCGCATCGGCAGGGCTCCAGCCCCGCACATCGAGCCGCGCCCCATCGACGCCATGGCGCACGAATTCAGCCGTGAGGGCTGTTTTCGTTTCGGCCTCGGTCAAGGCCTTGGCCTTGATGAGCAGGCGCGCCGTGGGAACGGCCTTCAGGATATCGGCCCACATGGCCACCGTGGCCTCGGATATTTTGGCGCGTTTATTGAACGAGCCGAAGGTGACAAAACCTTTGGTCAGGCACGGTGGCGGCGCAACGGCAGGCGCGTCCACAGGTGCGGCGTAGCAGTGCAGGCCCTTGGGCAAGCGCACCAGCTTTTCCGTCGCGTAGGCCTCAGCGCCGGGCGGATCGGTAACGGCGTCACACAGCCGCGCGGTCATGGCCGACAGCCCTGTCGTATCGGGATAGCCCAGAGCCGTCACTTGCACAGGGGCAGGCCCCAGCGCGAACACATCGAGCCGGTTGCCATGCGTGTGCCCGGCCAGATCTACCAGCACGTCGATGCGGTCGGCGCGGATCATCGCGGCCACGGCCTCGGCGGACAGCCCCGCGATCTCGCGCCATTGGGATGCGGCCCGGAAGCGCGCGGTCACTGTGTCGGGCGCGCTGAGATTAGCGTAGCAGAACACCTCGACCTGCTTGCGGTCATGGCCAACGATGAGGGGCTCTGAAAAGAACGCCACCGAATGACGACGGAAGTCTGGCGAGACATAACCGACGCGTAAGGGCCGGTCGGGATCGGTGTTTTCGTGTCCATCGAAAGCAAGCTCGGGAAGCCCCTGCCCCCACGTGCGGTGCAGTTTCACCAGTGCTTGCGGATCATCACTGATGTAATGGGCCGAGAATAATCGGTTATCGGTGGCATCGGCGTTGGCGGAGTCTTGGGTCAGCACGGCCTCGAACCGCGCGAACCCCGAGGTGACATTTCCCGTTTCCACTTCGGCTACGCCGAGATTGACCAAGGCCGCCGCGTTGCCG
>JAEUKM010000083.1 GCA_016793085.1 Rhodospirillaceae bacterium | reverse complement strand
CAGCAGCTTCGCCCATGCGGCCAAGGGCCCGGTCATCACCAAAGCCATCCCCAAGTCGGGCGAGAAGCTGCCGGTGGTGGGTTTGGGCACGGCCAGTTCGTTCGCAAGCTCCCAGGACGTGGCGGCGCGGCGCGACGTGATCGAAACGCTGTTCGCGGGCGGCGGCACGCTGATCGACACCGCACCGTCCTATGCGCAGGCCGAGGAAGTGACGGGCGCGATTTTGCAGGACCTGAAAGCGACCAAGAAAACCTTCATCGCCACTAAAGTGCGCGTGGAAGGCCGCGAGAACGGCATCACCTCGTTCAAGGCGTCGCTGGAGAAACTTAAAACCGACAAGATCGACCTGATGCAGATTCATAACCTGGTCGATACGGCGACACACCTAGCCACCATGCGCGACTGGAAGAAGCAGGGCACCTTCCGCTATCTCGGCATCACCCACTGGCAGCCTGACCAGCAGGAAAAGCTGGCCGACGTGATGGCGAAGGAAGAGCTGGACTTCGTGCAGCTCAATTACTCGGTGGACGTGCGCGAGCCCGAGAAACGCCTGCTGCCGTTGGCGCAGGAGCGGGGCATCGCGGTGCTGGTGAACGTGCCGTTGGGGCGCGGGCGGCTGCTGGAGGCAGTGAAGGGCAAGGAACTGCCCGCCTGGGCGAAGGATTTCGGTTGCGACAGCTTCGCGCAGTTGCTGCTGAAGTTCGTGGTGTCGCACCCGGCGGTGACGGTGGCCATTCCGGCCACGTCCAAAGCCAAGCACATGGCCGACAACATCGCCGCCGCCTATGGCCGTCTGCCCGATGACAAAGAACGCCAGAAGATCGCCGAGTTCTGGGCGAACGTTTAGCAATGCACGCCTAAAATAAAACCGGCGCCGCTCTGCCGAGGGGCGCCGGTTTCGTTTTAAATCAGCCTTTCGTTACGGCGTCTTGATTCCGGCCCAGGCGCTTTTCCAGGCCGTCAGCGGAGCGCCTTCTTCGGCAATGACTTCAACCGTCTTGCCGGCGGCGTCCTTATTGGTCAGCGCATCGGTCATCACCAGTCCCACATCGGAGCGGCAGATGCGGCCCATGTACTTGGATTCGGCGGGGCCCATCTTCAGGCCGATCTTGCCGGGGTCGCAGTTCTGCAGGCCGCCGGGGCGCACGACGGTGTAGGGCACGCCGCTTTTGCGCAAGTGCTCCTCGCCGCGGGCCTTCCACATCAGCACCATGCCGAAGCGCTTGTTCAGGAAGGTTTCGGGGTTGTCGTCGCCCGCGTTGATGGACGACATCAGCACGAAGTGCTTCACGCCCGCTTTCTTTGAGGCATCGGCCAGAGCGGCGACCCCCTTGTAGTCCACGCTTTCGGCATTGTTGGGCGGCTCGACGCCGCCGGCGCCGATGGTGGAGATGACATACGTGACCCCCTTCAGTGCTGCGGGCAGCGTGTCGGCCTTGGTCACATCGGCTTCGACGATCTCGGTACCGGGCTCGACATCGCCCGCCTTGGATTTGTCGCGCACCGACAAGCGCACCTTGTAGCCTTGCTCTTTCAGAATCTTCACCAGCGGCAGTCCGCTCTTGCCGCCGCCCACCACCAAAACCGTTTCACCCGCCGCATAGGCTGACGTCGCCATGCTCGTCACGACAAGCCCCATCGCCGCCGCCACAGTGGCCACGAATTTCATCAAACGCATGCTCTACTCCCTCGTTGCTGATCACTGTCCCCATGCAAACACTAAAGCACGCTCCAAGTGCTGGAAACAACCGCAGGGCCCGATTTTGGAGGGAATAAGGCAAATGTTCACTGCTTGGTTTTTCCTCGACAGGTTCCGATAAACCTTTAATGATCGCCCACGCTTTTTCACCTGGCTTCGCCCGAGGTTTCCTGCATGTCGTTCCGTGGTTTGGCGTCTCTCGTCGCGCCGTTGTTCGCTCTTATGGCGGGGTCCGCCCTGGCACAGACGGCCGATCCGGGCGGCGATCATCCGCCGCCGCCGCGCGCCGCCCCCTTGAAGCCCGTCGAGATGACCGAGGAACTGCCCCCGCCGCGCGAGGGTGTCATCGTGTTCGGCGGCAACCGCGACCTGGGCCTCGAGATCGTCAAGGAACTGGTGGCCAAGGGCGAGAAGGTGACCGTCATGGTGCGCCCCAGTTCCGACAAGACGGAGTTGGAAAAACTCGGCGTGACCCTGGTGGAAGGCGACGCCATGAACCCCGAACTTGCCGCCAAAGCGGCCGCGAGCGCCTATTACAAGGCCGCGATTTCCACGTTGGGCGGCAAGCCCGCGCCCGACGGCGAGCCGGTGGACTTTGAAGGCAACAAGAACGTCATCGACGGCGCGGCGGCGGCGAAAATTCCGCGCTTCGTGCTGGTGACCACCATCGGCACGGGAAACAGTTATTCGGCCGCACCTTTGTTCGCCCGCTTCGTGCTGCGCAAGATTCTGCCCTTGAAGGAAAAAGCCGAGGAGCATCTGAAAGCCTCGGGCATGAAATACACCATCATCCGCCCCGGCGGCCTGTTGAAGCGCCCGCCTGAAGGCAAGGCGGTGCTGACGGAAGACGCCAGCAAGTTCGGCTGGATCATCCGTGCCGATTTGGGGAAACTTGTGGCCGATGCGGTCTACGACGAAGCGGCGGCCAACAAGGTTTACTCGGCCTACGACACGACGCGTGATTCGTTCTTCTCCGGCCTGTTCGAGCGCCTGGACGAGAACAAAAAAGAGAAAGAGGACGCCAAAAAATGAGTGCCGCGTGGGTGCTGCTCGGCATCGCCGGGCTGTGCGAGGTGGGTTTCACGACCGCGCTGAAATACGCCGACGGTTTCACCAAGCTGATCCCGTCGCTGATCTTCGGCGTGCTGTACATCGCCAGCGCCTGGTTTTTGGCGCAAGCCGTGAAAACGCTGCCGCTGGGGACGGCCTATGCGGTGTGGACCGGCATCGGCGCGGTGGGCACGGCGCTTATTGGTATCGCTCTGTTCGGCGACCCGGCGACAGCGATGCGCCTGTTCTTCCTGGCCCTGATCGTCATCGGCATCGTCGGTCTGAAGTTTGTGTCTAACTAATTTAGGTTCTCGATCACCGCGGCGATGCCCTGGCCGCCGCCGATGCACATGGTGACAAGGCCGTACTTGCCGCCGGTGCGTTTCAGTTCGTAGATCGTCTTCACGGTGATGATCGAGCCTGTGGCTCCGACCGGGTGGCCCAGCGCGATGGCGCCGCCGTTGGGGTTGGTCTTGTCCGCCGGAAAGCCTAAGTCGCGGGCCACCGCGATGGCTTGCGAGGCGAAGGCTTCGTTCGATTCAATCACGCTCATGTCGGAAACTTTAAGCCCCGCGCGCTGCAAAGCCTTCGTGACAGCGGGCACGGGGCCGATGCCCATTTCGCTGGGCTCGACGCCCGCGTAGGCGTAGCTGACCAAACGCGCGATGGGCTTCAGGCCTTTGGCGGCAGCGGTCTTGGCCTCGGCCAGCACCACGGCGGCGGCGCCATCGTTGATGCCCGACGCATTGCCCGCCGTCACCGAGCCGTCTTTCTTGAAGACGGGTTTCAGCGCGCGCAGGCCCTCAGGTGTCGCGTCTTCGCGGATGTGTTCGTCGCGGTCGAAGACGGTCTTGCCCTTCTTGGTTTCGATCTCGATGGGCAGGATCTGGTCCTTGAACAGCCCATCAGCACGCGCCTTGGCGGCGCGGCGGTGGCTTTCCACGGCGAAATTGTCCTGCTCCTCGCGCGTTACTTTCCATTTCGCGGCGATATTTTCAGCGGTGATGCCCATGTGGCCGTGGCCGAAGGGGTCATGCAGGGCGGCCAGCATCATGTCGACCACCTTGGCGTCGCCCATCTTCTGGCCCCAGCGGCCAGCGGGGATGGAGTAGGGCGCGCGGCTCATGCTTTCGGCGCCGCCCGCAACCGCGATGTCGGCATCGCCCAGCATCACCTGTTGTGCCGCTGAAACGATAGCCTGGAGCCCTGAGCCGCACAGGCGGTTCACGGTCAGCGCGGGTGTTTCGATGGGCAGCCCTGCGTTGATGCCCGCTACCCGCGACATGTACATGTCCTTGGCCTCGCTGTGGATGACGTTGCCGATGACGCAGGAGCCGACATCAGCAGCGCTGACGCCCGCGCGCTTCAGGGCTTCGGCGATGCACAGGCTGCCCAGGTGCGTAGGCGCGAAATCCTTCAGCGAGCCGCCGAAACCGCCGATGGCGGTGCGCACGCCAGACAGGAAAACTACTTCGCGGGTCATGGTTTTATCTCCGGTTGGTCAGGGCTTCGCGGTCGGCGCGAGGCGGATGGTTTCAGGCGTATCAATGGGCAGGCGGGCCAAGGTCGCGGGCCATGCGTTCGCTTTTTCGGTGTCGGTGTTGATAACGGTGACGGTTTTGGTCTGGCAGGCCTTGTCGGTCATGCAGGCGACCATCACCGCCGCCACGTCGGCGCGCGAAATCACGCCGACTTTGTACTGACTGCGCGGGCGCAAGAGAATGCCCTTGGTGCCGCCCGCATAGTTGCGCAACCCCCCGGGGGCGACGATGGCATAGGGCATACCGCTTGCGCGCAAATACTCCTCGGCCTGGCCCTTCCAGATGCGCCCTGCGCCGAAGCGTTGGACATCCGGACTGTTGGGGTCGCCGGGTCCCGCCGAGCCCGAGGTCATCAGCACGAAGGATTTTACCTGAACGGCGCGCGCGGCATCGATGAGGTTGCGGTTGCCGCGCCAGTCGACGTTCTCGAAATTATTGGGGCCTTCGCGTTCGCGCGAACCGATGGCCGACAAGACGTAACTGACGCCAACGAACGCCGGGGTCAGCGTGGCGGGCTCGCGCACGTCGCCTGTCACCCACTCGGCGATGTCGCCGTGCGCGGCTTTGGCTTTGCCGGCATCGCGCACCAGACCGCGCACGGGGTAGCCTTGGGCGTTCAGGGCCTTCACCACTTCGATGCCCGTTTCGCCCGTGGCTCCGGCCACCAGCGCCAGGCCCTTGGCCTCCGCGGCCCCGGCCCAGGTGGGGAAAGCGAGCAGCATCGCAACGGCGATGAAATGGCAGATCAGGCGCAACATGGTTAAATCACAGGGATTCCAATGGGAACGCGAAGCTAGACCGGGGTTGCCGCCGGGTCAAAGGCCCCGAATCAAAGATTGGGCGGTCGCCGTAGGAAGATGTGCCGAGAGGGAATAAATGGCGGGAGCGACGGGACTCGAACCCGCGACCTTCGGCGTGACAGGCCGACGTTCTAACCAACTGAACTACGCCCCCGCGGGCGCTGGACGGCTTACGAAAAGTGTCAGATTTCGGCGGCCCGAAGGCCTTGCGGTCCGGCAAAGAGGGTGGGCTTTTAACAGGTCTGCCAGGGGGGTGCAAGCGAGGCCGTAAGGCGCGGATTTCCTGGGGATAACACGACTTTGGCCCCTGCAAGCCTCCGAGAATTCCGTTGTATCCTCCGGCCACCGTTTCTATAATGATTTTGACTAAAAACTATCTCATGCACCATGGCAACCGCAGCCTTTCAGACAATCCGGACCGCCGCGTCCGCTGAGACGCGCAAAGCTACGGCTGCGCCCGACGTCGACAACACGCGCCTGCTGGCGCTGGCCGAGTCTGTCGGCAACATGGGCCACTGGTATCTTGATCTCGCCACCCGTGCGGTGAGCTGGTCGGATCAGGTCTACCGCATTGCCGGGCGTGACCCGGCCACGTTCGCGCTCACGCCCGACCGCTGCTGGGATGTGGTGCATCCCGACGACCGCGAGATGCTGCGGGGTGCGTTCGACCGCGCAGCGCAAAGCAAGGCGTCCATCGAGTTCGACGCGCGCCTGTTGCGGCCCGGTGGCGAAGTGCGCAACGTCATCTTCAAGTGCCAGCCCGAAGTGGTGGATGACGAAGCGGTGGCGCTATTCGGCGTGATGACGGACGTGACCGACGCGTTCTCGGCCATCCGCGCCATTCAGGACCAGCACGAGATGCTGGACCTGGCTGCCGAGCTGGCGCACCTGGGCCACTGGGTGTGGAGCGCGCACAGCGATGCACTTACCTTCTGCTCCGAACAGCTCGCGCGCATCCACGAACTGACGCCCGATGTGTTCCTCAACCGCTTCTCGCACCCGGCCAATATCGCGGGCGTGGTCGAGCCCGAGTTCCGCGAGGCTTACCGCAGCGCCATCGAACAGGCTTTAAGCGAAGGAGCCTCCTACGAAATCGAATACCGGCTTGAAACGCGCTTCGCGACAAGCCGCCACATCAAGGAAATCGGCCAACCGATTTTCGACGAGGCGGGTAAGGTCATCCGCTTTATCGGCACGGTGCAGGACATCAGCGAAGCCAAGCGCCGCGAATTGCTGCTGAAGTCGGCCAACGACGCCCTTGAAGCGCAGACGCTGGCCTTGCGGCGCAGTGAAACCAAGTTCCGCGATATTGTCGAAGGCTCGCTGCAGGGCATTGTCGTCTTGCGCGGCACCAAGTTCGTATTCGCCAACAGCGCGTTCTCGACCATGCTGGGGGTGACGTCGCCGGAAGAGGTGATGGCGCTGGACGACGTGCGCCGCGTGCTGCCCGAAGGCATGGATGCCAACATCAACCTGTTCTGGTCCGAGGCCATGGCCCGCCGGCTCGACGGCCAGGTGCGCCGCAGCCTGATGCGCAGCATCGACGGCCGCGCGATCTGGGTGGACGCCATCGGCAAACTGGTGGACTGGGAAGGCGCGCCCGGCTTCCTGATCACGTTCATCGACGTCACCGCG
>JAEUKM010000046.1 GCA_016793085.1 Rhodospirillaceae bacterium | reverse complement strand
TGCAGGTGTTATGGCACTTCTAGCGCATGGACCCGTTAACCCAAGGCGCGCTGGGCGCAGCCCTGCCGCTCGCCACCCTTCCCCGCCCCCAAACCGCATCGCCCGCTCACATCAAGGCCGCAGGCGTGCTGGGCTTTCTGGGCGGCATGGCGGCGGACCTGGATGTGTTCATCACCTCGGCCACCGATCCCTTGCTGTTCCTGGAGTACCACCGGCACTTCACGCATTCGCTGATCTTTATTCCGTTTGCCGGGGTGTTGTGCGCGGCCGTGCTGCACGCGGCTTTCGGGAAGCGCTGGTCGCTGACCTTTTGGCAAAGCGCGCTTTACTGCACGCTGGGTTATGCCACGCACGCGCTACTGGATGCCTGCACCTCCTACGGCACTATGCTGCTATGGCCCTTCAGCAATATGCGTGTGTCGTGGAGCATCGTGGCGGTGATCGATCCCTTGGTGACGGTGCCGCTGCTGGGTTTGGTGCTGGCGGCGTGGCTGAAGCACAAACCCGTCTACGCACGCCTGGGTCTCGCGTGGGCGCTGCTGTACTTCGGGCTTGCCGTCACACAGCACCTGACCGCGTTGAACATGTCGCGCGAGCTGGCTGCTGCGCGTGGGCATACGCCGATCCGGGCCGAGGTGAAGCCCAGCTTCGGCAACATCCTGGTGTGGAAAAGCATCTACCAGACCGAGAGTGCATTTTATGTAGATGCGATGCGCACGGGGTTCAGCCCGCGCGTGTTCGAGGGCGTGAGCCTGCCCACCCTCGACCTCGCGCGCGATCTGCCGTGGCTGTCGCCCCACAGCCAGCAGGCGAAAGACACCGCGCGCTTTGCCTGGTTCAGTCAGGATTTTGTGGCGCTCGATCCGCGCGCGCCCAACCGCATCATGGATGTGCGATATTCGCTGGTGCCGAATGACGCGACGCCGCTGTGGTACATCGCGCTCTCACCCGAGGCGGGGCCCGATGACCATGTACGCTACGTCGCCAAACGCGAGGACGTGCGCGGCAGTGCCGCCCGCCTCTGGGCGATAATGTGGGAGTAATGCCGCGCTACGCCCCATTCGCTTACGTTTGCGGCACAAACATCTGCCGGATGCCCGCCACGTATTTATCCTCCGAGGTCGTCCAGCGCAGGGCCGCCACCAGCTTGGTGTCGGGGCCCGCCGGATACCGCAGCCGGTCGTCGGTGTCGGTCGCGGCCGTCAGCACGGCCTCGGCGATTTCGCCTTCCGTCGAATAGGCGGTGGGGTAGTTCTGCATCTTGGCGAAGTAGGCTTGCGTGAACGCATCATAGGGCGCCGGTGTCAGGCCGTTCATGCGCGCTACCCCGTTGGCGGCGAAGCTCGTTGTCGGCGCCAGGCCCGGCTCGACCAGTTTCACCTTAATGCCCACCAACCGCATTTCGTGCGACAGGGATTCCGAGAAGCCTTCCACGGCGCACTTGCTGGCCGTGTAGATGGCCACCATCGGCATCGGCGCGATGGCGGCGCTGGAGGTGACGTTGATGATCGTTCCGCCGCCTTGCTGACGCATGGTGGGAATGATCGCGCGGCACACGGCCATGACGCCGAAGGTATTGGTTTCAAAAATCTCGCGCTGTGTCGTTTCGGGTGTCGCCTCGAACGCCGAGAGCAGTCCGATGCCGGCGTTGTTCACCAGGGCGTCGATGCGCCCGAAGACGGTAACGGCCTCGGCAATGGCGGCCTCGATGCTGGCCGAATTGGTCACGTCCAGCGGCAGCAGTTTCAGGCGCTTGTCGTGCTGTGCGAACGCTTCAGGCTTCGGCTGGCGCATGGTCGCGACGACATTCCAGCCGCGCTTGAGGAAAAGCTCCGCCGTGGCCTTGCCGTAGCCCGACGACGCGCCGGTAATCAGAACTGTCTTGGTCATGGGATGTGCTCCAGTGTTTGCGGTGTGTCTCTGTGCCGTGCACCATAGACATCCCGTCTGGACAGTATATAATCTGATATCCATATTTTATTATTGATAGTCCAGAATCCCTCCCCATGGACCCCCTCAGCGACATCATCCGGCTTCTGCGGCCCCACGCGGGTTTTTCCAAGCCCATCAGCGGGCGGGGGCGTTGGGGCGTGCGCTACGAGCCCTACGAGTGGCCGAGCTTCTGCATCGTGCTCACCGGGCAATGTTGGCTGACGATGAAAGGCGACAAACCCCGGAGGCTTGCGCGCGGCGACTTTTTGCTGCTGTTCGCAACCCCGGCCTTCGAACTGGTCAGCGAACCGGGCGTAAAATGCCTGCCTGGCTTTCCCTCCGAAACAGGCGTGCGGCACGGCGCGCGCGACGGTGCGCCAGATTTTGAAATGCTGGGCGGCACGTTCAAAATCGAGCAGGTGAACGCGGCGGTGCTGGGACTGCTGGAGGAGCGGATTCACATCCGCGCGGCCGAGAACGACACCAGCCGCCTCGCACAGATCATCACCCTCATCATGGAGGAGCATGCGGCCGACAGGCCCGGCCGCGACATGATCCTGGAACGCTTCCTGGAGGTTTTGCTGGTGGAAGCCCTGCGCTGGCGCGGCGGCGAAGACAACGCCCCCGAAGAACCCGCGCCTGGTTTGCTGTCGGGCATGCGCGACGATGCCATTGCACAGGCGTTGCGCGCCATGCATTCCGACGTGCGGCAGGGATGGACCGTCGCGAACCTCGCCAATCATGTCGGCATGTCGCGGTCGGCCTTCGCTGCGCGCTTTGCCGCCACGGTGGGCTGCGCACCAATGGAATACCTGTCGCGCTGGCGCATGAGCCTGGCCCAGGACGCGTTAAGCCGAGGGAAAATTCCGCTCGACCGCGTCGCCGCGAACATCGGTTACGAATCCGCCAGCGCCTTCAGCACCGCGTTCCGCAAGCGCATCGGCTGCGCGCCGGGCGCGTTCGCGCGCGCGCAACGGGCCACACCATGAAAACTGTTGTGGTCGGCGGCGGGCCCGCGGGCCTGATGGCGGCGGAAACGCTCAGCGCGGGCGGCGTGGAGGTTGACCTCTACGACGCCATGCCCAGCGTGGGCCGCAAGTTCCTCATGGCCGGTAAGGGGGGCCTGAACATCACCCATTCCGAACCGTGGGAGGCATTCGTGTCGCGTTACGGCGCGCGGCAGCCAATTTTGGAAAAGCAGCTCGCCCATTTCACGCCCGACGATTTACGAATCTGGGTCCATGAGTTGGGCGTGGAGACATTCGTGGGCACTTCGGGGCGTGTGTTCCCGAAAGAGATGAAAGCCGCTCCCTTGCTGCGCGCGTGGCTGCGCAGATTGCGTGGTACAGGCGTGCGGTTTCACATGCGCCACCGGTGGATGGGCTGGGACGGAGAACGATTAAAATTCAGCACGCCGCAAGGGCATGTATCGATAAAGGCCGATGCGGTTGTGCTGGCCTTGGGCGGGGCCAGTTGGCCGCAGTTGGGTTCGGACGGCGCGTGGGTCGATCTCATGGCCGCGCGCGGGCTAGAGATCGCGCCGCTGCAACCCTCCAACTGCGGCTTTGATGTGGGCTGGAGCGATTTCTTCCGAGAGAAGTATGCGGGCGCGCCGGTGAAGTCCGTCACGGCGTCATTCGGCGAAGTCCCGCACCGCCAGGGCGAGTTCGTTGTCACGGCCACAGGTGTCGAAGGCAGCCTGATTTATGCCCTGTCGGCCAACTTGCGCGATGCCATTACGGTCACGGGGAAAGCGGCGCTGCACCTCGATCTCGCGCCCGGCAAAACGCTGGAGCAACTCGTGCGAAACCTGAAAAAACCACGCGGCCGCAAATCCATCACCAATTTCCTGCGGGAATACGCTGGACTTGAGGGCGTAAAGGTGGGGCTGCTGCGCGAGGCGCTCGCGTCCGATGCATTCGGCGATGCTGAAACTCTTGCCGCGACGATCAAAGCGTTGCCGCTGACCCTCACCGCCCCTAGGCCCATCGCCGAAGCCATCAGCACGGCGGGCGGCGTGCGCTTCGAGGCGCTGGACGACAACCTGATGCTTAAAAGTGTGCCGGGCGTCTTCTGCGCCGGCGAAATGCTGGACTGGGACGCGCCCACGGGCGGCTACCTGCTCACGGCCTGCATGGCGCTGGGAAAAGCGGCGGGGATGGGAGCGCTGCATCAGCCGGCGTCGCACAACCAAAGCTTGTGACAACAGCTCCGGCCATCCATGAGAAACAACCTATCTAAACCATAATGTATCGCACCACGGCCTCCGCGCCGTACACCCGCACTTCTATGGGTATTTCGCTCTTCAATGCACGCTCATGCGCCCTTGGCAGTTCAGGCGCTTGTCCTTGCCTTTAAATTTCGGGCTGAAAGACGGCACATATTTATTTCGGGCCTAGCTGCCCTGGTTTAGTATAAGCGATACCTTCCCAGCACCGCACCACATGGACCTCAAACAACTCAAATATCTTATTGCTTTGGTCGAGCACGGCAACTATGCGCGCGCCGCCGACAGTTTGGGCATCACGCAATCGGCTCTAACGCAGAGCATCACGCGCCTGGAAGCGAGTGTGAAAGCAAAGCTGATTGAGCGAGGCCGGTTTGGCGCGCACCCAACCGATGCAGGCAAGCTTTTTCTCTCGCACGCTCGCAGCATTTCGGCGGAGGCCACACTGGCGCTCTCGGAGCTTCAAGAATCCGAAGGTGCACAACGGCCACGCGTCAGTATCGGCGTTAGCAAGACGCTGGTTTACACTCTTGCGCCCGATGCCATTTCCAACGTCATCCGCAAGCACCCCGAAATTCTGATTACATCCTGCGAAGGTTGGTCACCCGATTTGTTCCGGCGGCTTCTGCTGGGTGAGCTTGATCTTGTGTTAAGTTCGCCGTTGCCTCAGGTCTCTGTCGATTTTGATCTCAAACAGGAAGCGCTGTTTACCCAAACCGAAGTGATCATCATCGGTCAGAACCACCCCTTGGCCGATCACGAACACATCAGCTTAGCCGACTTAGCCGATCAGTTCTGGCTTTTGCCGCCCGTCGGCAGCGGCCGTATCCGTTTCTTGCAGAGTGTTTTTTATGAAGCCGGCCTGCCGCCGCCAACGCGCTTCATTCGCAATGATTCGACGCCTATCGTCTTCTCCCTTATCCGCAAAGGCCAAGTCATTGCGCAGGCCGTGCCGGAAACGGTGAACTGCTATCTCGACCCCGGCGAATACCGCGTCATTGATATTCCTCAACTGACTATCCCGCGTACGGTTTACATGACGATGCGTAAACGTACGCGGCTGCAGCCTGCTGCAAAGATTTTGTGCGACGAAATCCGCGCCGCAGCCTGCGCGCAGCCGCCAAGCAGCCATAACCGCGCGCCTAATCTGGAACTGGTCAAGTTGAACGCGTCCGCTCTGTCCTAAGAGCCTTCATGCGCCGACGCCGGCACGTTCAAGCCACGCCTTGGCGTTATCGGCGGCACGCCGGAAAGCGCCGGCCCCGGCAACCAGAATCAAGATTGATACGATGCTGGATATCAGATTGACCGTGGCCAAGCTTGGCGCAATACCCGTCGCCGACGGAAAGATCTTGTCCGACAAAAGGCCCACGGCGAACGCGCCGACACCCATCGAGACCAAACCGGTCACAAGCGTATAGACGCCTGTAATCTGGCCCCGCAACTCGTTCGGCGTGATCTGGTTGAGCGCCGCCAGAGCTGCGGCATAAGACCAGGCCGCCGGGATGGTCACGAACATGAAGCCGACGTAGGCCAGCGTCGATGTTGACGATAAGCAGGTCAGAGATCCAAAAATCGCAAGAAAAATTGCATGAAGCTTCATGACCGTAAGGGGCGCATCGCTTTGCCCGCGGTCCGACAGCCAATTCATCAGCCAGCCGGCGCTGAATGCGCTGAAAACGCCTATCGGCAGAACCACGACGCCAAATGCGACGCTGACTTCATCGGCCGCCCATCCATGGCTTCGGATAAACAATGTCGGCAGCCACGCCAGTTGCGCATAAACACAGATCAGGTTGAAGACCGTGCCGCCGATGACGGTAAAATAGGATATCCGGTTCGCCTTCAAGATCGTAATGATCGGCGCCATCGTAAACGATGAGGATCGGACAAGCTTTTCACGGCGTACCGGCTCGCGAACAGTCGCCAGCAGCAGTAATGCCAGCAATAAGCCTGGCGCTCCGATGATGAAGAACACCAGTTGCCAGCTCTTGAACTCCGCCAGCCAAGGCACATCAAGGGCATGAATACGCTCGGTCATCTGCAGCGCCAGCGCACCAACCAAGTATGCCATTCCCGTGCCCAATGTGCTGCCCAGCATGAAGATGCCATATGCCTTGGCCCGCTTCTCGGGCGGGAAATAGTCGGCAATCAAGGATGAGGCCGCCGGCGATACGCTGGCCTCGCCGACACCGACGCCGACACGGGCGGCGAATAAACCCATGAAGCCCTTAGCCGTGCCGCAGAGGATCGTGGCCAGACTCCACATCCACAGACCCGCTGCGAGAATCCACTTGCGGTTCCGATGATCGACCAGATAACCGATTGGAATGGC
>JAEUKM010000042.1 GCA_016793085.1 Rhodospirillaceae bacterium | reverse complement strand
CATCGGCTTTTTTCTGCGTGTCGGTGACGGTGATTTCGCCCTTGCCGCCGGCGATGGCGATCACGCCCATGTCGCCCACCTGGCCGCCCGATTCCGCGTAGAACGGCGTCTGGTTGGCGACGACGGACACCGCATCGCCTTCCTGGGCGCTGCTCACCGACGCCCCGCCGACGACTAGCGCCGTAATGCGGCCTTCGGCGGTTTCGGTGGAGTAGCCCAAAAAGTCGGTGCCCCCGACCTTGTCCTTCACCTCGAACCAGACCTTCTCCGTCGCCGCGTCGCCCGAGCCGGCCCAGGCCTTGCGGGCCTCGGCGCGCTGGCGCTCCATGGCAGCATTAAAACCATCGGTATCGACGCCGATGTTGCGCGCGCGCAAAGCATCCTGCGTCAGGTCGAGCGGGAAGCCATAGGTGTCGTAAAGCTTGAAGGCCACTTCACCCGGCAGGTTTTTGCCCGCCGAAATCGTCTTGGTTTCGTCGTCCAAGAGTTTCAGGCCGCGCTCCAGCATCGACTTGAAGCGCGTTTCCTCCAGCAGCAGGGTTTCGGTGATGAGCGGCTGGGCGCGTTCCAGTTCCGGGTATTGCTGGCCCATTTCCGAAACGAGCGCGGGCACCAGGCGGTACATGACCGGCTCCTGGCAGCCCATCAGGTGCGCGTGGCGCATGGCGCGCCTCATAATACGACGGAGCACGTAGCCGCGCCCTTCGTTCGAGGGTAGCACGCCGTCGGCGATGAGGAAGCCCGAGGCGCGCAGGTGATCGGCGATGACGCGGTGCGAGGCGGCATGGTCGCCCTTGGGGTCGGTCTTGGCGACTGAAGAAATAGCCGCGATCAGGTTCCGGAACAGATCGATGTCATAGTTGTTGTGCACGCCCTGCATCACGGCGGTGATGCGCTCCAGGCCCATGCCGGTGTCCACCGAGGGCTTGGGCAGGTTGATGCGGCTCTCGGGCGTCACCTGCTCGAACTGCATGAACACGAGGTTCCAGATTTCGATAAACCTATCCCCATCCGCATCGGCGCTGCCCGGGGGCCCGCCCGGAATATGTTCGCCGTGGTCGTAGAAAATTTCCGTGCAGGGGCCGCACGGGCCGGTGTCGCCCATGGCCCAGAAGTTGTCGGAGGTGGGGATACGGATGATGCGGCTGTCAGGCAGGCCGGAAATCTTGTTCCACAGGCCTGCGGCTTCCTCGTCGGTGGAATGCACCGTGACCATCAGCTTGTCCTTGGGCAGGCCGTAGTCTTTCGTCACCAGTTCCCAGGCGTGCGCAATGGCCTGTTCCTTGAAGTAGTCGCCGAACGAGAAATTGCCCAGCATCTCGAAGAAGGTGTGGTGGCGCGCGGTGTAGCCGACGTTGTCCAGGTCGTTGTGCTTGCCGCCGGCGCGGACACACTTCTGCGACGTGGTGGCGCGCTTGTAGGGGCGGGTTTCGTTGCCGGTGAACACGTTCTTGAACTGCACCATGCCGGCGTTGGTGAACATCAACGTCGGGTCGTTGCGCGGCACCAGGGGGCTGGAGGCGACAATCTCATGCCCGTTCTTGGCGAAGTAATTGAGAAACGTGGACCTTACGTCCTTGGTGCTGACCATGACTTGTCTATGCTGCTTGTTCTTTTAAGTGCCGCCGCTTGGCTTCTTTTTATGTCGGGCCTTTTGGCCCAAGCCTGAACCGGCGGACAGGAGCCGCGTTTGTACCCCGAGCGCCGAACCCAAGTCCAGCCGCCAAAGCCCGCCGCCAGGCATGGTTAAGCTGTTGATTTAAAAGCGGGATTGGCCTTCGGCACGCACGCGTCAGGTTTTCGGAAAACCCGTAGGCCCCACCGAGGCCGAACCCAGTTTCGCCCCCAGGGTGGGGTTGGCGTAATAGATCGTCATGCGCGCGATCTTGCCGTCCCGGCACCAGAAGTAATTGCAGTTGTTCAGGGTCAGCGTGCCGGTGGCCAGATATGCCGAGGTCGCGCGCGGTTTCAGCGTGACGATGAAGGTGGCGGCACAGCATTCGTTGGCTTCATCGACAATGTGCTGGAAATTGCCGAAGTGCGATTCGTAATTTTCGCACAGATGCGCCCAGAAGGCCGTGAGGTGCTGCTGATCGGGCTTGGGCGTTCCGTAGAAGCGGCGGATGGGATTGTCGCCGTGATAGATCGTCACCTCAGCGTCGGACGTGAAGCACGCGGCCGCGCCCTCAACATCGTCCTTCATGACGCTGCCGAAATAACCTTGCTCCACCAGCTTGATGTAAAAGGCGCGGTTATATTTTTGAGTGTCGGCGGGCATGGGCGGTTCCCTTAAAGATGTTCCACCGCAGTAACCGACCTGCCGGTGCGGGCGCAATGCTTAAAGTGCCTTGCGTTCTCTGGTTAATGCAGGCGCAGCCGCAATCTCCCCTCGATGTATTTCAGAACCCCCATGTTACTGTTAGTGGGAAGGAGAATACATATTGTCAGAGCAGCCCCTGGGACACTTGATGATTAATGAGATTAAAGGAAAGCTCTCACGATTTTTCGACGCGGAGTTGAGAATCCTTTTCGGATCACGACGCATTGTCATCGGAAAATTTGGAGCGGAAGCGTTTCCGCCCGCAGCTTACGAGGTGGTAGACCCACGAAAACTTCCTCTGGAGTTTGTATTTGGAGACGATGCGCGCCTTTCCAATGGCGAAGTATGGTTGCGAACACGGGATGTAGTCAGCAGCATATTTGGCACCTTCTCCAGGAACCTCGCGGGTCACTTTGTACAAGCGGATGGCAAGTTGTTATTTCTGGGCCGATTCCCCCTTACAACTACGGCTCGTGGTTTTGGGCTCGTTTTTGCAAATCTCATGATTCTATCTGTGCTATTCTCTATCCCCATATTGATAGAAGCTATAACCTCGGGCACTGAACTATTGTGTACAGTTCTTCTTCGTTTAACACTTATTTACTCAGCATTTCCGGTCTTTATTATTTTTATGAGATTACTAACGTGGGTTTCCGACGAGATCATAGGATACCGCCGAAAGAAATTGATCGTTCAGCAAGTAGGTGACGTGATTCGACGCGCCGAAAGTTCGCAAACTACATACTGATCTTCCCGAGAAGATCATTAACCCATCGTTGCCCAGGTTGATCTTCTTTCTCAGCAACCACAGCAATGTGTCGCACAAGAAAATCGAAATGAGACCCTTAGATGAACAGCATAGGCTTTATCGCGTACTACTTGCTTATTCTTGTTGCCATTGTTGCTATCGGCACATGGCTCTGCGCCTCATACTATTTCATTAGGCATACGATAGCGATTTTGCCCAAGCAGTCGGAAGGTCACCGCAGGTTGACGATGTTTCAATTCACTCCGTACAGCAGTAGGCTGCTTAAAAGCATCATAGTTTTTGTCGTACTAGGCATGGTTGGGGTCGTCATTGCGTCAATTGGCGATACCTGGGGCGGCTGGAACAACGTATGGCCTGGTTAATTAGGCCGCCTACCAAAATGTGTCGCGCAAAAAAGCAAAAAATATGGCGGGACACCCAGAGGTGGCCCGCCTGAGGTACGAGGGGAAACTTAAAGAAGAAGAGAAGCGAGAGAACCTAAAATCTTATTCGCCGTCGCTGTCGTCGTCTTCGCCGGGGTTGGTGGCCATCACCTCGGTCAGCTGCTTGGCGTTGGCGCGCAGGGCGGCCTCGATCTTGCCCGCGATCTCGGGGTTGGACTTGAGGAATTGCTTAGCGTTCTCGCGGCCCTGGCCGATGCGCTCGCCGTCGTAGGAGAACCACGAGCCCGACTTCTCGACGATGTTGGCCTTGATGCCGAGGTCGAGCAACTCGCCGGTTTTCGACACACCTTCGCCATAGACGATGTCGAACTCGACCACCTTGAACGGCGGGGCCACCTTGTTCTTCACCACCTTCACGCGGGTCTGGTTGCCCACCACGTCTTCGCCGTTCTTGATCTGGCCGATGCGCCGGATGTCGAGCCGCACCGAGGCGTAGAATTTCAGCGCGTTACCGCCGGTGGTGGTTTCGGGGTTGCCGAACATCACGCCGATCTTCATGCGGATCTGGTTGATGAAGATGATGAGGGTGTTGGAGCGCGCCACCGAGGCCGTGAGTTTACGCAAGGCCTGGCTCATCAGGCGGGCTTGCAGACCCATGTGGCTATCGCCCATCTCGCCTTCCAGTTCGGCGCGCGGCGTAAGCGCGGCCACACTGTCCACCACCAGTACGTCGATGGCGCCGGAGCGGACTAATGTATCTGCAATTTCAAGGGCCTGTTCGCCGGCGTCGGGCTGCGAGATCAACAGATCGTCCAGGTTCACGCCGAGCTTGCGGGCATAGCCGGGGTCGAGCGCGTGCTCGGCATCGACAAACGCACAGGTGCCGCCCTTCTTCTGGGCTTCGGCGATGACGTGCAGGGCCAGGGTGGTTTTGCCTGAGCTTTCCGGGCCGTAGATTTCGACGATGCGGCCCTTGGGCAGGCCGCCGATGCCGAGTGCCAGGTCGAGGCTGAGGGAGCCGGTGGAGATGGCGGCGATATCCACCGCGCTGTCCTTCTGGCCCAGCTTCATGATGGAGCCCTTGCCGAAGGCGCGTTCGATCTGCGTCAGGGCGGCGTCGAGAGCTTTGGTTTTGTCCATGTTGTCTCTGTCTACGAGGCGTAAGGCGGCTTCAGCCATGGGTGGCTCCTGTCTGTATTGGGTCTGGGCCTGATCTTCAATCGGACTGTCATCCGACTGTGGTGACCGGACGGCTTGGCTGTACCGGGTTTGGCGTCCCTAACCGCTTGTGCCCCCGCCGATATTCAAAGTGTACATGCTTTGTTCTCGCGTTCAAGGGAAAAGTGGAACAAAACGTGAAAATTTTTATTATTCACATAAAATCAATAACTTAAATAATTGTCGCATAATATGGAATAACCCCTCATTTAGCCCCGGTTTTGCCCAATCCCAGGGGGTAAAATGACCGCGGGAAAAAGAGCCTGGCCGCAGCGCCCGAATTGACCGCGCTGGACGCGTTTGGGAAGGTGGCGGGCGTCGGCCCAGGCAACCACAAGCGCCGCCGTACCGTTAGAGATGCGGAACCGTTTCGTTACACAGAGATGAGGGACACCATGAACACACTGCACAAAATGATGACCGCCGCCGTGGCCGCCGGAATTGCGCTGGCCGCCCTCACCGCCTGCAACACCGTCGAAGGTGTCGGCAAGGACATCAAGAGCGCGGGCAAGACCATTGAAGAGGCCGCAGATAAGAAGAAGTAAGCCGCGGCTCCGATCACGATGAACGCAAAACCCCGTCGCATATAGCGGCGGGGTTTTTATTTGGGTGACTTTACGGCGCCTCGCCCACGGGCATGGCACGGCCGGCATCTCTGCGTCTCAGCAGCCAGGCTGCGACAAAACCAGCCACGACGATCAGCAGGGCGCCCACGGCCAGAATCAAAAGCGTGCGTGGAAACTGGGCCGTCACATCCAGAAGATCGACATTACCGGTGCGCCAAAACACCCAGTCGCCCGCAATTTGGGTGGCCAGAAGAGAGTTGCCGGTCTCAAGCAGGACAATGCCGTCACCGGTCGCGGGATCAAACCGCGCCGCCGTGTTGATGGCCGGTGCATTGCTTCCGTCGTGACCCACGATAAAACCGCCGGCGTTGTTCGGAGCGTAAAGAATGACCCCCAGCCCCCAAATCTCGGCTCCGTATTGGGCGGCGTGCGGACGGCGCATGTCGGCAAGCGTCTCGGGCCGCAGCACGCCGCGCCCGGGCAGTGTGCCATCAGGCCCGGCGAGATGCGCTTGAATGAAACGGGTCAGGTCGGCGGCCGATGTGTACAACGACGTGGCCGCCTTGGCCGTGAACTGGTAGTGCGTGGCTTGCCCGCCGTGTTCGTCAAAGAACTCGGCAACATTCGCATCCTCGCCTTCGGGCCGCTCAAACGTGGAGCGGGCCATGCCCAGCGGCTGCAGCACGGCGCGCCGCATGTAGGCGTTGAAGGGCTCGCCCGATGTTTCTTCGATGATGAGCTGAAGCAGCGTGTAGCCGCCGCCCGAATAGATCCATCCGCGTCCCGGCTCTGCGCCAACCTGCACCGCGCCTCGGGCGCCGGGCGAGGCATCGTCCGCGCGCGTCAGAGACTGCTCAAGCGTTTGTATCTCTGCGCCCGGCGCAAATCCCGCATAGCCAAGGCCGTCGGTCAGCCCCGCCGTATGACTCAACAGGCGCCGGACTGTGACGCCCTCATTGTTGAACGCACTCGGCGGCAACGTCCAACGCGTGAGGTAGCGGGAAACCGGCGCGTCAAGATCGATGCGCCCCGATTCCACCAGCGTCATGACGCCCCACGCGGTAATCCACTTGCCCAGCGAGGCAACCTGAAACAGCGTATCTTGATCCACCGGCCGCCCAACCGAGGAAAAATACTCGCCGTGGACTCTGCCGCCGTCGATCAGCGTAAACACGGCGTTGCCGCGTGACTCGGCAACGATTTTCCCGCTGGCGGCGCTCATGAAGGCGCGAACGTCGTCCTGGGGCGCAATCGCTGTCCGCCCCCATCCGTTCAACAGACCGGCAAGCACCAATCCTACCCAGGCCGCTAAAGACAGCGCCACGGACAACATAATTAAGCCGACGCGGCGCATGGGCTCATTCTCCTCAAGGGTGATCAGCTGGCTTCAGCAGCCAAGTTGGGCAGCGGCCTTGTGCCTGAGCGGCATCGGAAGCCGCAAATTATGTCAGATAAAATACCCTACTATGCCATTCGGCATAGTCAAACTGCGGTGGGCGCTGGGTTTTTGTTTGGTGTGAACTTAAGGCGCTTCCCGCATGGGCACGGCAATGTCGCAGACGGAGAAGTCCGCGCCCTGGGCGGCACGGGTTTTGGCGGCGAGATCGGCGAAAGCGGGACTACGCGTATCCATGACCTGCAAGCGCGGCCGCGCGGCCTCGGGCAGGTCGGTCAGCATACGCACCTTGCGCATCAGATCGGGCGTGGCGGGCGGCTCGCCCACAGTCAGCGCGCGGATGACGTCGAGCCCCGCGACCGTCATGCCCACCAGCGTGTAGTTGCGGTCCAGCCGACGCGAGGGCTCGCGCATGAAAAAGATTTCGCTGTTGGCGGTGTTCACCGCGTCCTGGCGGCCCATGCCCAAAGTACCAGCGCAGTAAGCGCCCCAGGCGCGCGGCGGGCGTTTCAGGGTTGCGGCGATGCGCGGCGGTTC
>JAEUKM010000038.1 GCA_016793085.1 Rhodospirillaceae bacterium | reverse complement strand
ACCGCCACGGCCAGCCAGGGAGCCTGCTCGCCGTGGTCGCCGCGCTGCACGGCCCAGATCATGGAGATCACCGAACGCGAGGCCGCGATCTTGCGGGCTAATGTAGCGATCACCTCGGCACTGCAATCGCAAATTGTCGCGGCCCAGGCGGGTGTCTTTGCAATACCGTCGGTCTTGCCCAGCACGTAATCGCGCAACGTGTCGAAGCCGACACAGCACCGAACAGCGAAATCGGCGTCATGGATGTTCTCGGCAATCAGCGTGTGAATCAGCGCCAGCATGAAGGCCGCGTCGGTGTTGGGCCGGATGGAAATCCACTGGGCGTCAAGCCCGTTCGCGATGTCGTCACGCAACGGCCCGATGTTGACGAACTCCACACCCGCCTTGCGGCAGGCCAGCATGTCGGCCACGGCGGTGTGACGCAGCAGCCCGCCGGGGTTCACTTGCGTGTTCTTCACCGGCACGCCGCCGAAGGCGACGAACAGCTGCGTGTGCTTGGCGATGTCGCCCCAGGTGGGCACATCGCGGCGCATGCGCAAGGTGTCGCCGATGACATGCGGTAAAATAACGCCCATGGCCCCGTAGCTGTAGGAATCGCGGTGGTCGGTGAAGCCGCCGAAGAGGTTCAGGAACCGCTGCAGTTGCCCCTGCGCGAAATGAAAGCGCCCCGCACTGGACCAGCCGTAAGACCCGCCGAAGATGGAGGCATTGCCGTGTTTGGTTTTGGTGTCGGTCAGCGCCGTGGCGACAAGGTCCAGCGCCTCGTCCCAGCTTACGGGCACGAAGGGCTCGGCCCCGCGCGGGTTGTTCCCTTTGCGCGGCCCGTGGGTCAGGTAGCCTTTGCGCACCATGGGCTGCATCACGCGCGCGGGCGAATGGGTGGCGTCCACCACCGACTGCCCGATGGGCGAGGGGTTGGGGTCGCGCGGTTCGGGCGTCATGCCCACCACGCGCCCGTTGCGGACGCGCGCGGTGTAGCGGCCCCAGTGCAGGACTGTGGGGATCAGCACGTCATCGCTGACCGGTTGGGCGCTAGATGCATGATTCATGGCTTAAATGTATGCCTTTCACCGTGGACCTGTCGCGCCGAAACGGGTCTGGAAAACTGCAATTTTACCGCGCAACAGCGCAGGGATATATTCCACGGGGATATATTTTCCGGTCGTTTCCTGGGGGCAGGGGCATCACGTCATGACGGGCTTTCTTGATCTCACCGCCAATTCCTTGCGCGGCAAACCTGTGGCCATGAAAGACTTCGCCGGCAAGGTGGTGCTGGTTGTGAACACCGCCAGCAAGTGCGGCCTGACCCCGCAGTACGAGGGCCTGGAAGCGCTCTATAAAAAGTACAAAGACCAGGGTCTGGTGATTTTGGGTTTTCCCTGCAATCAATTTCACGGGCAAGAACCCGGCGGTGTCGCCGAAATCGAGCAGACGTGCCTTATCAATTACGGCGTCAGCTTCCCGATGTTCGAGAAGATCGACGTCAACGGCCCCGCAGCGCATCCTATTTTCGACTTTCTCACGCGCGCGTTGCCCGGCTGGTTCGGCCGGCGCATCAAGTGGAATTTCACCAAGTTCCTGATCGGCAAGGACGGCAGGCCAATCAAACGCTTTGCACCCACGACCAAGCCCGAGAAAATCGACGGCGCGGTGGCCGCCGCGCTGGGTTCGTAACGGGCGCGGCGGCATGGAGGGGGCACCGCAGGGTCAACTGCCGCTGAAGGCTGCGTCGATCCTGGTGGTCGACGATGAGCCTTTTTACGCAAGCCTGGTCGAGCGCATCCTCAAACAAGCGGGCTATGCCAACATCACCACCCTCAACGATGCGCGCGAGGTGGCCGAACTTCATGCCGCGCGCGATTTCGACCTGATCCTGCTTGATGTTCACATGCCGCATCTGAGCGGCCTGGAGGTCATCGAGCGCCTGAAAGCCGTCGAGCAGCATGACTATGTGCCCGTCATCGTCATGACCGGCGACAGCGAGATTGAAACGCGCTTCGCCGCCCTGGCCGCGGGCGCCAAGGATTTTCTGGTGAAGCCGCCACGCAAGGAGGAGATGCTCAGCCGTATCCGCAATCTCCTGGAAGTGCGCCTGCTGACGCGCGAGAACGAGGCCGAACGCGACCGCTTCCAGCAGCTTTTGCGGAACATCCTGCCGGGCCACGTCATCGACCGTCTTAACAAAGGCGAAGCCAATATCGTCGACAACTGCAACGATGTGGCGATTCTATTCGCCGACCTTGTGGGGTTCTCCAGCGTGTGCGCCAAGCTGGATTCCCAGATCATCGTCGATGACCTCAACAAAATTTTCCTGGCGATTGACCGGCTTGCTGACGCGCACCGCATCGAGAAAATCAAAACCGTCGGCGATGCCTACATGGCCGCCAGCGGGCTGACCGGCGAAGACCCTGAGCACTTCGGCCGCATGGCCGATTTCGCGGTCGCGGTTATGGCCGAGATCGAGACCCTGCAACCCCGGCTGTCCCACCCCTACAGTTTCCGCATCGGCATCGAGCGCGGCCCCCTGATCGCCGGGGTGCTGCGGGGCTTGCGTTCGGTCTTTGACGTCTGGGGCGATACCGTTAACGCCGCCGCCCGGCTGCAATCGGCCAGCACCCCCGGCAAAATCACCGTTTCAAAACACTTTGCCGACGCCCTGGACGGCCGGTTCGACCTGGAATTGCGTGGTGAGTTGGATTTGCGCGGGGTCGGGTCCACCGAGGCCTTTTTCCTGTTGCCACGCAGAGGTTAGGCGCAACCCCCTGCTCAGACTGCAAATATTTGCGCTAAACTGCGGTCCGGCCCGGGGAGGGGTTTTCCAGGCCATCAGTTTATAAAACAGGGAGCGCCTCATGAGTTTGCTTCCCGAGCGCTGGAATAAGTTGTCGTTCCGTTTGCCGGCGCTGATCGCCGTGTTTGCCGCCCTGACCGGCATCGTTGCCGGCGCCATTGCCTACGTGGTTGCTCACGACGGCTTCGTCGCCATCGCCAAGGAACGCATGGAACTGGTGCGCAACGAACGCGCACGCGCCGTTACGGCGCTGATCCATGAAACGCGCTCCGGGCTCTCGTCCCTGGTCACGCGTCCGGGCTTGGCCGAGGATATCAAGGATTTCTCGCGCGAGATGGCGCGCCTGGACGAGGCCGCGCGCGCGGCGCTGATCGCCTCCTATACGGACAGCAATCCGTTTCCGGCCGGTTCACGTTCAGCGCTGGCCGAAGCGCCTGAAAAGAACGGCTACAACGCCAAGCACAAGGCAATCCATGACCGCTTCCTGCGTCTCCTCCAGATCAAGGACCTCGATGACCTGCTGTTGATCGATATGAACGGCACCGTCGTCTACACGGTGATGAAGGAACCCGATTTCGGCACCAATTTCCTCGCCGGGCCGTTCAAGGACAGCAACGCGGCCAAGACTTACCGCAGGGCATTGGCCGCCGAGCCGCCCTGGGAAGCGGCCCTAACCGATATGGAGAGCTACAGCCCGTCGGGGCGCCCGGCCATGTTCATGGGCCAGGTGGTTGCCGATGCCGGAGGCGCGCCCGCGGGCGTGCTGATGTTTCAGCTCAACAACGCCAAGATTCGCGAAGCCGCGAACCATATCCAGGACCTGGGCGAGACCGGCGAAGTCTATCTGGTGGGCGCCGATGGAACGCGGCGCAGCATGACGCGGTTTGCCTCGGGTGCGCTGCTCGCCGATAAAGTGGAATCCGAATCGGCGCGGCGCGCGGCCGCGGGATTTACCGGCAGCACCGTGACGCTGGATTACCGCGGCCACGAGGTCGCATCGGCCTACGCGCCGATCGACGTGATGGGCATATCGTGGGGTATCGTCTCCAAGATCAACCTTGATGAAGCCTTGGGCCCCCTTAATCCCATGGTGCTGGCAACGCTGGCGGGCGTTCTGGTCTCGACCATCCTGATTGCGCTGATGGGTTACCTCAGCGCGCGGCGTATCAGCCGGCCGCTCGATCATTCGTTGCGGGTGATGGAAAAACTCAGCCGCGGCGACCTCAACATCGAGATCGAAAGCGGCAACGGCATCGTGGAGATCCGCCAAATCTCGGCCTCGCTGCAAGCGTTCCACGGCAAGCTGTTGCAAACGCGCCAGTTGATCGACGACGTCAAGCAAAGCGAGGAGGAATTGGGCGCGCTCCTGGACAGCAGCCCGACCGGGATTATCGTGCTCTCCGGCGGCAAGGCGCTGTTCGTGAATGATCCGGGGGCTGCCATCCTCGGCCGCAACAAGGCCGAACTCGTCGGAACACCGTTCACCTTCGCCGACATCGCCGTCAGCCGCGATGAAGCCAACAAGATCATCGCCACCGCGCGCCGCGACGGCGTGCTGAAGGAAGCGCGGCTGGCCATCAGGGTCTCGGACAAGGGCGATACGGTCTTAAGCCTTTCGGTGCGGCGCACGCACTTCAAGGGGCAGGAAGCCTATTTACTGTGGTTCAACGACATCACCGAAAAGCTGCGGGCCGATGCCGAGTTGCACGAACTGAACACCCGCCTTGTCGCGCTCTTGGAAAACACGCCGGACCTGATCTCGATCAAGGGCCGCGATCTGCGCTATCAGGTCGCCAGCCAGTCCATCGCCAAGCTTGCGGGCGTGCGCTCGTGGCGCGACCTGATCGGCAAGACCGCCGCTGAAATCTGGGATACGGGCGTGCCCGATATTCTGGATACGGTGACGGCGGATATCATCAGCGGCAAGCTGCCCGACTCCTACGTCGAGGAAAGCCAGGACGATCCTGGCGGCGTGAAGTGGTACGCCACGCGGCGCGTGCCGGTGCGTGATGACCGGGGGGCCGTGACGGCGGTGCTGGCCATCGGCCGCGACATCACCGAACAGAAGCGCTTGCAGCTTGAAGTTGAAGGGGCCTTAAGCACGGCCACGACCGAGCGTGCGCGGGCTGAGGCCATTCTGGCCGGCGCGCCCGACCCCATCATTATCGTCAAGCCCGACGGCGTCATCGACTATGTCAACCACCGCGTCGCCGACGTGCTGCACTACACACCGGCCGATCTGGTGGGCCGCCCCATCGACGTTCTGCTGCCGGCCCAAGCGAAAAAAGGCCACGCGGCCAACGTGAAGCATTTCTTCAAGGCGGGCGTGCCGCGCGAAATGGGGGCCAACCGGGCCCTGGCGGCGGTGGCCCGCGACGGCCGCGAGGTGCCGGTCGAAATCTCCCTCAGCCCCATGAAGCTGGGCAACGAAGCCTACGTGATCGCGTCCATCCGCGACATCACCGAGCGCGTAGCGATCCAGAAGGCGATTGCGGAAAGCGAAAAGAATTTCCGTAGCCTGTTTGAAGCCAGCCGCGACGCGCTGTTCATCATGGAGAAAACGAAATATCGCGACTGTAACGAAGCGGCCTTGAAGCTTTACGGTTTCAAGACGCGCGAGGAGTTCTTTGCCGTGCCCGCGGCCTCGCTGTCGCCCGATGTGCAGCCCAGCGGCGAAGCCTCGCACGTGCTTGCCAAGCAGATGTACCAGCAGGCCTATGATGAGGGCCTTGTCCAGTTCGAGTGGACCTTGCGGCGCACGGATGGCGAACTGGTGCCTGTCGAAGTGATGATTACGCGCGTCGACATGGGCGAAACTTCGGTGCTGTATTCATCAGTGCGCGACATCACGGCGCGTAAACGGGCCGCCGCCGAACTGCGCGAAAGCCAACAATTGTTATCGGGCGTCATTCAGAACAGCGATACCGTGATCTTCGTTAAGCGTCAGGGCCGTTACATCCTGGTCAACAAGGCCTGGGAAAAGATGACCGGTATCTCCGCCGCACAGGCCAAGGACAAGACCGATCTGGAAGTGTTCGATGAAGCCTCGGCCCGCAGGATCATGGAGAACGATGCCGCCATTATCGCTTCGCGCGCGCCCTCCGAATATGAGGAGCCCGTCTACATTAACGGCAAGCACATCCATTATCTTTCCCTGAAGTTCCCGTTCTTCAACGCCGCCGGTGAGGTTGACGGGCTGTGCGGCATGTCGACCGACATCACCGAGCGCATCGCGGCCGAGAAGGCGCTGAAGGAAGCCAAGGATGCCGCCGAAGCGGCGACCAAGGCCAAGAGCGACTTCCTGGCCTCCATGAGCCATGAAATCCGCACGCCCATGAACGGCATCACCGGCATGGCGGACCTGCTGGCGCAGACGAAGCTGGATGACGAGCAGGCGCACATGGTGCGTACGATCAGGGAGTCGGGCAACTCGCTGATCACCGTCATCAACGACATTCTGGATTTCTCGAAAATCGAGGCCGGCAAACTGGGCATCGAGGATGTGGGTATGAGCCTGGCCGACGCCGTGGAAGGGGTTGCGGGCACGCTGACGCCTAATGCCAGCAAGAAGGGCGTGCGCATTCATGTGTTCGTCGATCCGGCCTTACCCATGGCCGTGCACGGCGACCCCACCCGCGTGCGGCAAATCCTGTTCAACCTGGGCGGCAACGCCGTCAAATTCTCGGATGGCAAGGATGTGAAGATCGAAGCCAGGCCTGCGGGCCGCAGCGACGATGCCCGCGTCTGGGTGCGATTCAACATTATCGACCACGGCATCGGCATTTCCGCCGATAACCAGGCCAAACTGTTCCAGGCCTTCAGCCAGGCCGAATCCTCCACCACGCGCCGCTACGGCGGCACCGGCCTGGGATTGGCGATCTGCAAGCGGCTCGTGGACCTGATGGGCGGGGCCATCGGCGTGCAAAGCGCCGAGGGCCGCGGCTCCACGTTCTGGGTCGAACTGCCGTTCAAGGCCGCCGAAAAAGGCCAGACCAACGAGAAGCCGCGCGACCTGCGGGGCTTGCGCGTGCTTCTGGTGGGCAGCGTCAGCCCCCGCGCGGATACCATCGCGGCTTACTTGCAGCATTGGGGTGCGGAGTTGGTCAGCGCGACGGACGCCATTGCAGCAACAGCGCACATGGGCGCCAAGTCCGGGCCCACGTTCGACTCGGTGATGATCGACTGCGGCCTGGACGAAGCCGCGCAGAAAGACGCCATGGCGCGGCTGCGCAAATCCGCCAAGGGCAAGTCCGCGCCGATGATCCTGCTGCAGGACTATCAGAAGCGCGGCGCGCGCATTGCCGACGGCGAAACGGTGACGGTGGATGTAAACCCGCTGGTGCGCTACCGCATCATTTCGGCAGTGGCCGTGGCGGCGGGCCGCGCCAGCCCTGAAGTAAAGAAGGACGAAGACGTATTGAAGGCCGCCCCCGCCAAGGCGCCGTCGCCGGACGAAGCGGCCCGCCAAGGCCAATTGATCCTGTTGGCCGAGGACAACCTGACCAACCAGGACGTGATCCGCCGCCAGTTGGCGCTGGTGGGCTATGCCTGCGAAATCGCAGGCAACGGCAAGGAAGCGCTGAAGGCCTGGGCTACGGGCCGCTATGCCCTGCTGCTCACCGACTGCCACATGCCCGAAATGGACGGCTACGAACTGACCGGCCAGATCCGCGCCGCCGAACACGGCACGCACCGCCGCACGCCTATCGTCGCGGTGACGGCCAACGCGCTGCAGGGCGAGGCCGAACGCTGCATCGCTTCGGGGATGGACGATTACATCAGCAAGCCCGTCGCCATGCCCGCTTTACGCGCGGCCTTGAAGAAATGGATGCCGCCGCCCAAAGAGGGGGTAGAAGGGAGTGGTGTCCAAACCGCCGCAGCCATTGAGGTGCAGAAGCCCGCGGCCACGGCAAAACCTGCGCCTGCCAAGAAAACCGGCAACGGCCCCGTGATCGATGAACGCGCGATCAAGGATACCTTTGGCGACGACGAGGCGACCTTCAAAGAAATCCTGCAATCGTTCATTGAGCCGTCGGAAGCCATCATCGGTGAAATCGTCACCGCCTGGGAAAAGCGCAGCGCCGGCGATGTGCGCGATGCCGCCCACAAGCTCAAATCGGCGGCGCGCAGTATTGGGGCTAACGCGCTGGCCGACACCTGCGCCAAGCTGGAAGCTGCTGGCAAGACCGGCGACTGGGCGGTCATCGACCAGTTGGCGCCGGTATCGCGCGAGCAAATGGCCGAAGTGGCGCAATACATCGGCGCACTTTAAGATCGGTAGAATTCAGTAAGATCGGTCTAGGGACGCGGGTTTCGTAAAGGGGACGAAAAGCATGGACAAGCCGCCCGATTATTCGTCGAAACGGTTTCTGATCGTCGACGACGAGACGTTCATGCTGGGCCTGATCGACCGCATGCTGAAGCAGTGCAACGCAGGTCTGATCGTCAAGGCGTCCGACGGCGGAGCCGCCTTGCGCTCGGTGAAAGACAACTTCACGCAGGTGGACTGCATTATTTCCGACTGCAACATGAAGCCTGTGAACGGTCTGCAATTGTTGCAGGGCATCCGCATGGGCGTGAACCCGCGCATTCCGCGCGAACAGCCGTTTATCATGCTCACTGGCCACGGCGAGACGGACCTGGTGAAGGCCGCCATCGCGCTGGACGTGAACGGCTATGTGGTAAAGCCGGTGGCGTTCGAAAAGCTGGTGCACACCATCGACAAGGTGCTGAAGCGCCCCGGCGAGGTGAAGGACGCGGACTATTACCGCGCGATCAAGATTCCCAAAATCCAGTCGGCTTTCGGCCAGGATCAGGAGACGAAATCGGTACCCTGGACGCTTCTGCCGCGCTCCAGCCCTTTCCGCAGCCAGTCCGCGCTGAAAGAGAAGATCGAGCAGTTCAAGATCGAACACGCCACGCAGGACGGCGTGACCGAAGTGAAGATGAAGAACAAGCGCGAATGCCCGATCAACGAACTGTTGGAAGGTCAGATTCTGGCGCAAGACATCGAAGCCGAGGAAGGGGTCACGCTCCTGCGCAAGGGCACGCGTCTGTCCAAGGGCATGATCACGCGGCTGCGCGAACTGGCCGGTGAAACGCAAGCCGACCAGGCGGTCTGGATCGGCGAACTGGCGGATTAAATCCGATCATAGAAAACAAAAAACCCGGCCATTGAGGACCGGGTGTTTTGTTGATGATGGTGGTGGAGCTGGACGGAATCGAACCGACGACCTCTACAATGCCATCGTAGCGCTCTCCCAACTGAGCTACAGCCCCGGCACCATCAGATATGTCCGCCACATTTGGTTTATGGCGTCCCGCCGAAATTTCGCCGCGCGGCAGGTCGCGTATCCTAGCTTATCAAAGCGGCGGCACCATAAGTAGTCGGGGCCACCGCATCAAGGCTTAAGTCTCGTCCTTTTCGACGACCACTTCCACGTCCTCGTCGCTTTCGCCCAAGTCCGAGGTATCCTCGATCACATCTTCCGCCTCATCGTCGTCGTCCACGGCGACGTCGGCGTCATCCTGGGTCAGCTCTTTCTCGGCGGCGGCCGCGGCGGCCAGGGCCTTTTGCTTTTCAGCGCGTTCCTCGGCCGGGCGGCGGGTGCGGAACACTTGCGGGCGCGCGGTCTTGGCGCCGCACTTCGGGCACACGCCCGGCTGCTTGTTCAGATCGTAAAAGCGCGCCCCGCAGCTTTCGCAGGTCAGCTTCATACCTAAATCGACTTTACCCACGTCCTGTCCTCCGGCGCCCACGGGCGGAATGGCCAAAACCCGCTCGAGCCCTTCACATCTGGGCTCATGATCATGTCTTGGGAAGGGGAGGCATTTGCCATTTCGGGGGCGGTAAGTCAAAGCCAAAAAGACGGCGGTTT
>JAEUKM010000001.1 GCA_016793085.1 Rhodospirillaceae bacterium | reverse complement strand
GTGGTCGGCTTATGAGCGCTGACGGTCAACAAGAACCATCGATGGAGGACAGTCTCGCCTCCATTCGTAAGATCCTTTCAGAAGATGACGGTGAGGCTGCGAAGCCTGAACCGGCAAAAGCCGCGCCTGCGCCACCGCCGCCGCCCAAAGCCGCGGAACCTCCGCCGCCGCCGCCTCCTGCGCCTGAACCCGAGCCTGAGCCTGAACCGGCTCCCGCGCCGATGCCCGAACCCGAGCCCGAACCGGCGCCGTCGATTTTCGACGAGCTGCCCGAAGAGCCGGGGCCGGACATCATGGCGGTCGAGCCCGAACCCGAGCCGCTGGAACTGTCGGTGGAACAGCAGGTGCCGCAAGAGCAGGCTTACCAGCAGCAGCCGCAACAGCAGATGTATCACCAGCAGGATCACTACGCGCAGCAGCAGTATCAGCCGCAGCAGTACCTGGTCGGCGATCCGGCCGCGCAAGCCGCAGGCGCCTCGATCGCCGGTCTCGCCCAGGCGGTCGCCCGCGAACGCGCGATCGCACTCGGCAATTCCGGCATCACGCTGGAGCAACTGGTCCGGGAAATCTGCACGCCGGTGTTGAAGCACTGGCTGGATACGAATTTGCCTTACATGGTCGAGCGCATCGTCAAGCAAGAGATCGAGCGCATCGTCAACCGTTCGGAAAGCATGTAGGCGTACAAAGACTTTCCATCAGCGTTTTAGAAAACGCGACTTAACCCGGCGGATCGCTCCGCCGGGTTTTTCTTTTCATACGCTCAAGTTGCGATGCTTAGTCCGCTAGTCCTTCCGACCACGGCGGCGTTGCAGGCACGCCCGCGCCGATATCCACCCACTGTGCGTCTGCATAATGCGAGATGTGAATGGGTTCGGCCGCGGCGGGACCGGTCTGATAATTGCTGATATCCGAAACGCGCACGAGCGAGTAGACGCCGGGCCCGCGCAACAGCGGCAGCATTAGCACGGTGGTGGTATAGGCGCGGCCGTTTCCGCTGACGGCCTCAAGCGTTACGCGCAGTCCGCAAGGGTGGGTGGCGCACATGGCGTCGCGCTCCAGCACCTGGGCGCGGCGGCTGGGCCTGACAGCCTGTGTGTAATCAAAGCCGGTGGCGTCCAGGCCCAGCAGTTCGGTCAGGCCCGTGCCGAACAGCCGCACCGGCATGCCGTGCGGTCCTAGATCGACGATCATCGAGAAGGGTTGAATATCGGGCTTCGGCCGGTCGAGGTAGTCGCTTAAGGCCGGAATAAGGCCCGCGCGGGGGATTGACCGCCAATGGGCAAAGAATGCGTCCAGACGGTCCACGGCGGTACTTCACACAACATGCAGAAAAGAAAACGCGCTGCGTGGGTTATACACGCAGCGCGCCATGTGGTTCTAGCACGTGAAAGTTGATGAGAAATTTTTCGCAGGCGTGCGATCAGCCGCGCGCCAGGAACTCGGACTTGCTCAATACAACCCCATTGTGACGCATAATGCCGTAAGCCGTGGCGCTGTGGAAATACAGGTTGGGCAGGATGAACTCGAGTAGGAACGATGTGCCCGTGAAATCGAGCGTGAAGTTGGGGAACTTCAATTGCACCGGTTTGGTTTCACAACCGTTGATTTGCTCGGGCTTGAAGCTCGCGACGAAATCCACGGTTTTCTGCACGCGTTCGTTCAAGGCCGCGAAGGTGGGTTCGATGTCGCCCCAACTGGGGCGCTCCTGGCCGGCCAGCAACGCGCAACCCCACTGGGCCATGTTGGTGACCATCTGAATCTGGCGGGTGAAATGGAACATGTCCGGATACAGGCGCGCCAGCAGCAGCGCGTTGGGATCGAGTTTTTTCTCGGTGGCGTGGGCTTCGGCCTTGGTCAGGACGGTCTTGGCGCTTTTGAGGGCGCGGTTGAAGGCGGGAACAGACAGATCGTACATGCCGAGCGACATGGGTGAACCTTTCCAGAAAGGGTGGTTTCAAAGAAGAATAATCGGCGCGGAGATTAGAGGATTCTGCGCGGACGGGAAGGGGGCAGAGGATGACAGCCGTGCGGACTTTCACGGCGCGGGCAGCGTCTAATCGACGCGCCAAGCTTTACGCGTCAGTCGACGCGATAACCTTCGAGCGACAGAGCGTCGTCGTAGAGATCGGGGCCGTCCGCGGATTTCTTGGCTTTGTCGGCTTCTAGGGCCTCGAAGAATTCGTCTTCCAGCACGTCCGCCGCCGCGGCCTCGGGGGTGTTATCGGTCAGCGTGAGATCGGGCTTGCCGTCGTTGGACGGCGCCGGCATGCCGATCTCGGCTTTTTCAAGCGCCACGCGCAACGCTTCCAGCTTGATGATGCGTTCGGCCTGCGTCGGGCCTGCCTGCTCGGCGGTGGGCAGATCGTCGGGCAAGTGGGCGTTGCGGTTGTTCGTTAGCTGAATCGCCAGGCGGCTGGCGATGGCCGAGTTGGGCGCGGTCGACAGCCGGTAGCGGCGCGCGAACATCTTCCACCACACCGGCTTGCCGGACTTCAAGGCCGCGCGCAGTTGGTCGTGCGCGCCGTCCTCGGGCATGACGCGCTTCACCGAGCGTTCGCTGCCGATCAGCATCAGCATGATGCGCGAGAGCATGTTGTCGGGCACCTTGCGGCCCATCAGGATCGAGCCCAGCCCCAAGCGCCCCAAGAGCATGAGTGTCAGTTGCGAGGCGTCGTCGTCATCGCGGCCGACGACGGCGTCCATCTGATCGAACACTTCGCGCAGAATGTCGTCCGCCCCGTCCTTGGTGAAGAGGTCGGTGACCGCACTCACTTCCAGCGCCACGACGCCGGCGAAGTACCAGGGATCGGGCTTGGTCAGGATCGGGCGGTAGCTGGCGTACACCGACAGGGGGCTCATGCTCTGGAAGCCCGACAGCACGAAACCCGCCACCTCGGCCATGTCGTGGAGGAACCACTTGGCGGCGGCCTGGGGCGAGATCAGCGGGTTGTCTTCGAGAGCCAGCGCGTTCATGAAGCCTGTGACGATGACGGAAGCGGGAACACGTGTTGCGCGAATTTATAGCGGCTCAATTTTTATATAAAAGCTAAATGTTCGGCTAAGGTCTTCATTTCTAATGAAAAATCGTTTCGACCCGCTAAAACATCATCTTTATAGTACCTCATCGTGAGGCCTGAATTAGGGCAGCGGTTAACAGAGTTGCCTCCGGGGCAACCCCCCGTTAAACCCACCCCCGCAGACGACGGCGGAATACAGCGCAAATGCTTGAAAAGAACTACGAACCGAACGCGGTGGAAGAGGGCCTGTACCAGAGCTGGGAGGCCGCGGGCGTTTTTGGCGCCAACGAAAAGGGCACGAACAAGCCCTACGTGATCATGATGCCGCCGCCCAACGTGACGGGCAGCCTGCACATCGGCCACGCGCTGACGTTCACGCTTCAGGACATTCTCATCCGCTATCACCGCATGGCGGGCCGCGACGCGCTGTGGCAGCCGGGCACGGACCATGCGGGCATCGCGACACAGATGGTTGTCGAACGCCAGCTTGAGCAGTCGGGAACCAACCGCCGCGACCTGGGCCGCGAAGCTTTCGTGAACCGGGTGTGGAGTTGGAAAGAGCAGTCGGGCGGGATGATCATTCATCAGCTCCGCCGTCTGGGCGCCTCGGCCGACTGGAAGCGCGAACGCTTCACCATGGACGAGGGCCTGTCGCACGCCGTGCGCAAGGTGTTCGTGGATTTGTACCGCGAAAAACTCATCTACCGCGACAAGCGCCTGGTGAACTGGGACCCCAAACTGCACACGGCCATCTCCGACCTGGAAGTGGAGAACCGCGAGCAGAAGGGCAAGATGTGGTACTTCAAGTACCCCGTGGACGGCATGCCCGATACTTTCGTGACCGTCGGCACCACGCGCCCCGAAACCATGCTGGGCGATACAGGTGTGGCCGTGCATCCGGACGACGAGCGCTACAAGGCGCTGGTGGGTAAGCATGTAGTGCTGCCCATCGTCGGGCGCAAAATCCCGATCGTCGCCGACGATTACGCCGACCCCGAGAAGGGCTCTGGCGCGGTGAAGATCACGCCTGCGCACGACTTCAACGACTTCGCCGTGGGCAAACGCCACAATCTGCCCATGATCAACGTGTTCGATCTGAACGCCAAGCTGAACGAGAACGCGCCCGCCGACTATCAGGGCATGGACCGCTTCAAGGCCCGCGACAAGGTGGTGAAGGCCATCGAGGAGCTGGGCCTTCTGGAGAAGATCGAGGACAACGCCATGACGGTGCCTTACGGGGACCGTTCGGGCGTGGTGATCGAGCCGTGGCTGACGGACCAGTGGTACTGCGATGCCAAAACCTTGGCGCAGCCCTGCATCGAGGCCGTTGAAACCGGCAAGACGCGATTTGTTCCCAAGCAATGGGAAAACACGTTCT
>JAEUKM010000429.1 GCA_016793085.1 Rhodospirillaceae bacterium | reverse complement strand
ACAACGTGCACCAGCGCGTGGCGAACACATACCGGAACGGCCGCATTCTGTTGGCGGGCGATTCCGCGCACATCAACAACCCCCTGGGCGGCATGGGCATGAATGGCGGGTTGCACGACGCCTTTAATCTGGTCGAGAAATTCCTGGCCATCCGCGACGGCAAACTGGACGAAAGTGCCGGGCTTGACCTTTACGACCGCCAGCGCCGCCTGACGGCGACAAAATTCGTGCAGGAGCACACCATCGCCAACAAGAAGCTGATGGAAGAAAAAGACCCCGACGCGCAGAAGAAACGCCAGGCCGACTTCATGCGCCAGGCCGCCGACCCGGCGCTGGCCAAAAAGTTCCTGCTCAAGACGTCGATGATCAACGTCGTGCGCGAATCGTACGCAATTCAGTAAGACCGGCACATTTCAATAACGCGAGGCTGATATGGTTGATTCACTGGGCTACCGCATGAAGTTCGGCGTTATTGCGCCGTCCACCAACACCTCGGTCGAGCCGGAATACGCGTTGATGCAGCCGCGCGGCGTCACCAACCACTTCGGCCGCATCGTCATCCCCGACGATCCTGTGCGCAACGACAAGGAATTCGAGCGGCTTCTGGTCAACATCCGCGGCGCAACCGAAGAGGCGCTAGACGCGGTCATGACCTGCTCGCCGGGCTACGTCATCATGGGCATGAGCGCCGAAACGTTCTGGGACGGGGCGGGAGGCGCGGACAAGCTGAAGAAGAAGATGGAGAAACGCGCGGGCGTGAAGGTGTCGCTGGGCTCGCATGCCTGCGAAGCCGCGCTCGACACATACAAAAAGCTGACCAAAAAGAAGATCAAGAAGGTGGCGGTACTGACGCCGTACATGCCCGTGGGCGACAAGAACGTGCGCAAGTTCTTCCACGACAACGGCTACGAAGTGATCTCGCTGATCGGCTTGAAGTCGCCAAGCCCCATGCTGATCGCTCACGAGCCGCCGGAAAAACTGCGCAAGGCCATCATTGAACTGAATGCTTCGAACCCCGACGCCATCATTCAGGTGGGCACGAACCTTGCGTGCGTGGCCGTAGCCGAAGAGGCCGAACGCTGGCTGAACAAGCCGGTCATTGCTATCAACGCCGCGACGTATTGGTATTCGTTGCGCGACGCGGGCTTCAAAGATCAGATGCCGGGCTTCGGCCGCTTGCTGGCAGAGGCCTAATCATGACCATGCGTTATCCGTTTTCGGCCATCGCCAAGCGCGGGCCGCTCAAGTGGCCCGACGGCAAGAAGGTCGCGCTGATCCTCACGCTCAACCTCGAGACGTGGGACATGACCAAGGACACCGAGAAAGCCTATTACGCCGGCGGCCCGCCGATTTTGCCCGACGTGTTGCCGGGCAACGTGGCGGATTTCCCCAATTTCACCTGGCGCGAGTACGGCCAGCGTGTCGGTATCTGGCGTCTGTTCGACGCCTTCGACAAGGCCAAGGTGCCCGCAAGCTGCACCATCAACGCCAAGACCGCGCTGATCCGCCCCGAGATCGCCCGCGCGCCGCAGGAGCGGGGATGGGAAGTGCTGGCGCACAACTACGAGCAGGGCGAGTTGCTGTCGGACTTTGCCAAAGACCCCAAGAAAGAGCGCGAGATCATCGAGGCCACGCTGAAGGTGTATAAGGAATTCTACGGAAAACCGGCGAAGGGCTGGCTGTCGTCGTCCTTGCGCGGCACGGTCAACACGCCGGGCATTCTGAAAGAGCACGGCCTGATTTTTTACTGCGACATCATGAACGACGATCAGCCGTACCTGATCGACACCGACCACGGCCCCATTGTCTCGACACCCTATACCAACGAGATCAACGATTTCACCATCCTGACGCGCCGCGGCCACAACACTGACGAGTTCCGCGACATTCTGAAGGAAGAACTGACCGTTCTGCTGGAGGAAGCGGCCGAGCAGGGCTCGGGCCGGATGATGAACGTGGGCCTTCACCCGCACGTGTCGGGCCGCGCCTATCGGGTCCGGGCGCTGGAGGAGTTTTTGGCCTACGCCAAGACGCTGCCGGGGGTGTGGTTCGCCACGCGCGAGCAGGTGGCCGAGTGGTACCTGGCCAACCATAAAGGCCATATCGCCTAGGCGGTATACAGGCCGCCATGGCGGCCGACCACGGTTCGGCAATTCCAGGGAACGGGCTTGAAAGCCCATGGCAGGGCTTGTCTGCTACGCCCGCCATTCCGGGAGCGCCGCCATGAACCTGATCGTCAACGACATCCAGCCGTCCAACCCCAACGCCGTCAAATTCCTGTCTGTAAAAGATAAGAAAATGCTGATCGGCGCCAACTGGGTGGATGCCGTCTCGGGCCAGCGGCTGGACAGCAAGGACCCCGCCACGGGCCGCGTCAACGGCACCATTCCCCGCGCCGGGAAAGCCGATGTGGACCTGGCTGTAAAGGCCGCGCGAGAAGCGTTCGAGAAAGGCGTGTGGCGCAACAAGACGGCGGACGAGCGCAGCCGCGTGCTGTGGCGCATTTCGGAACTGATCGAGGCCAACGCGCAGGAACTGATCGAGCTTGAGACCATCGACCAGGGCAAGCCGCTGTATGTGAGCGGAGCTGAAATTTACGGCGCGGCGGCGCAGTTCCGCTACTTCGCGGGCATGTGCTCGAAGCTGGAAGGCGAAACTATTGCGCCCTCCATCAACTATCAGCCGCCGGGCAAGCGCGTCATCGCGCACACGCTGAAAGAGCCCTTGGGTGTTGTGGCGGCGATCATGCCGTGGAACAGCCCCCTGGTGCTGGAAGCCATGAAGCTGGCCCCCATTCTGGCGGCGGGCTGCTCGGTGATTATGAAACCCGCCGAGGACACCTCTCTCAGCACCGTGCGGTTGGCGGAACTGATTTTGGAGGCAGGCGTGCCGCCCGGCGTGTTCAACCTTGTCACGGGCTTGGGCGGCGAAGTGGGCCAGGCGCTGGCCGAGCACATGGATATCGACAAGGTGGCCTTCACGGGCTCCACCGCCACGGGCCGCAAAATTCTGGCCGCCGCGCAGGGCAACCTGAAAAAAGTGGCGCTGGAGCTGGGCGGCAAGTCGCCCACCATTGTTTTTGACGACGCCGAGCTGGACATGGCCATTCCGGGGGCGGCCAACGCCATTCTGTGGAACACAGGCCAAGTATGTGTCG
>JAEUKM010000345.1 GCA_016793085.1 Rhodospirillaceae bacterium | reverse complement strand
TGTTGGGCACCCAGCACAGCCACGAGACGATCTGATAGGCGGGCCGGAACTGGCCTTCGAAGATCGCCGCCAGCAGCGGCAGTTCGATGCGCAAGGTGACGGCCGCGAACAGTAACAGGAATGTGCGCAGCATCCAGGCGCGGTGGGTTTTGACATCCTTGCGGCGCATGGCGGCCCAGCCCAGGATCGGGCAGGCGATGGTGAGGACGCCGAGCCCGCCGAAACCCATGTGCGTGATCCAGCCGCCGTAGGAGTAGACCGCCAGCAGCAGGCCCGCCGCCCCGCTGGTGACGGCCACGGGCACGGTGATGCGCCCGACCCAGCGGTGAATGTCGGGCCGCTTGGCGCGCAAAGTGCGGCTCATCTGGCCGAGGCACAACAGCAGGCCCAGCGCGCCGGTGGCGGCATGCAGCCCGATGGCCCAGGGGCGCTGCATGAAGGATTCCGTCAGCGGAGACTGGAACGCGGTCTCGTCCAGCAGGGCGTATCGCGCGGCGTAAGCGACAATGGATAGAGAAGCAAGGGCGATGAAGTCGCGGAACGCTGGGTGGGACAAAACCGCGGTCATAATAACTCCCCAGGTTTTATGGATCGTAATTCAGGTTGGGGGCCAGCCAGCGCTCCATCTCGGGCAGACTTTTGCCTTTGCGCTTGGCGAGGTCTTCCACCTGATCGCGTTCGATCTTGCCGACGCCGAAGTACTTCGCTTCCGGGTGGGCGAAGTACAGCCCGCTGACGGAGGCCCCTGGCCACATGGCGAAACTTTCCGTCAGTTTGATGCCGGCGTTCGTCTCGGCGTCCAGCAGTTTCCACAGTGTCGCCTTTTCGGTGTGGTCGGGGCTGGCGGGATAACCGGGTGCGGGGCGTATGCCCCGATATTGCTCGGCGATCAGTTGTTCATTGGTCAAGGTTTCGCCCACGGCGTAGCCCCAGAACTCCTTGCGCACGCGCTCGTGCATGCGTTCCGCAAACGCTTCTGCCATGCGGTCGGCCAGGGCCTTGACCAGGATGGAAGCGTAGTCGTCGTGGGCCGCCTCGAACTGCTTGGCTTTTTCTTCCGCGCCATGCCCGGCGGTGACCGCGAAGCCACCAATGTAGTCGGCAACGCCCGAGCCCTTGGGCGCGATGAAATCGGCCAGGCACAGGTTGGCGCGGTCGGTGCCTTCGCGCACCATTTGCTGGCGAAGCCCACGCAGCGTGGCGATGACACGGTCGCGCTTGTCGTCGGCGTAGACTTCGATGTCGTCGTCGTTGATGGAGTTGGCCGGCCACAGCCCGATCACCGCCTTGGCGGTCAGCCACTTCTCGCCGATCAGGCGCTGCAGCATGGCTTGCGCGTCGTTGTAAAGCGTACGCGCGGTTTCGCCCACCACCTTGTCGGCCAGAATGTCCGGGTATTTGCCCGCCAGTTCCCAGGTCTGGAAGAACGGCGTCCAGTCGATGCGCCGCGTCAGTTCGGCCAGGTCATAGTCTTCGAACACCGTCAGGCCCAGCACGCGCGGGCGTTCAGGCGTGTACGCCTTCCAGTCGGTCTTCAGTTTGTTGGCGCGCGCGTCAGCCAGCGACTGGCGCTTCTTCTGGGTCTGGGCGCGGTTGTGGGTGTCGCGCACTTTCTCGTACTCGGCATTGATGCCGGCGGCGAAGTCAGGTTTCTGAGTGGCCGAGAGCAGGCTTGAGGCAACGCCAACCGCGCGCGAGGCGTCCAGCACGTACACCACGGGCTCCTCGTAGCCGGGCGCGATCTTCACCGCCGTATGCACTTTCGATGTCGTGGCCCCGCCAATCAGAAGCGGTATCTTCATGCCCTCGCGCTGCATTTCCTTGGCGACGTAGACCATCTCATCCAGGCTGGGCGTGATCAGGCCAGACAGGCCGATCATATCGGCGTTCTCGGCCTTGGCGGTTTCCAGAATCTTGGCGCAGGGCACCATGACGCCGAGGTCGACGACCTCATAGTTGTTGCACTGAAGCACCACGCCCACGATGTTCTTGCCGATATCGTGCACGTCGCCCTTCACGGTCGCCATGATGATCTTGCCGTTGCTGCTTCTGGCGGCACTGGGGTTCTTGGCTTTTTCTTCCTCGATGAAGGGGATCAGATAGGCGACCGCTTTCTTCATCACGCGGGCGCTTTTCACCACCTGCGGCAGGAACATTTTGCCCGAGCCGAACAGGTCGCCGACCACGTTCATGCCCGTCATCAACGGGCCTTCGATCACTTCCAGGGGTTTGCCGCCGCGCGCTGCGATTTCTTTGCGCGCTTCTTCAGTGTCGGCCTCGATGAAATCGGTGATGCCGCCCACCAGGGCGTGCGTCAGCCGTTCGCCCACGGGCAGGGTGCGCCACGTTAAATCCGGGCCTTTGGCTTCAGCACCGCCGGCTTTGTACTTCTCGGCAATCGCCAGCATGCGTTCGGTGGCGTCGGGGCGGCGGTTGAGGATCACGTCCTCGGCGCGCTCGCGCAGTTCCATCGGGATGTCTTCGTAGACCGCCAGTTGCCCGGCGTTGACGATGCCCATGTCCATACCCGCCTTGATGGCGTGGTACAGGAACACCGAGTGCATGGCTTCGCGCACCTGCTCGTTGCCGCGGAACGAGAACGAAATATTGGAAACGCCGCCCGAGATGTGGCAGTGGGGCAGTGTCTTCTTGATGATGCGGGTGGCCTCGATGAAATCGACCGCGTAGTTGTTGTGCTCGTCGATGCCCGTGGCGATGGCGAAGATGTTGGGGTCGAAAATGATGTCTTCGGGCGGGAAGCCGACTTTGTCGACCAGCAGGCGATACGAACGGGTGCAAATCTCGACTTTGCGCTCCAGCGTGTCGGCCTGGCCCTTCTCGTCAAACGCCATGACGACGACCGCGGCGCCGTAGCGGCGCACGCGCTTGGCCTGGTCCAGGAACAGCTTCTCGCCTTCCTTCAGGCTGATGGAATTGACGATGGGTTTGCCCTGCACGCACTTCAGGCCCGCTTCGATGACGCTCCACTTGGAACTGTCGATCATCACGGGCACGCGGCTGATGTCGGGCTCGGAGGCAATCAGGTTCAAAAAGCGGGTCATGGCCGCTTCGGAATCCAACATCGCCTCATCCATGTTGACATCGATGATCTGCGCGCCGTTCTCGACCTGCTGGCGGGCGACGTCCAGGGCCGCCTCGTAGTCGCCGTTCATGATCAACTTCTTGAACTTGGCCGAGCCGGTCACGTTGGTGCGCTCGCCGATGTTGACGAACACGGCGGTGGACGCGGGGGCGGAGGCGGGGTCGGTTACGTCGGACATCGTCAATCAACAATCAAGACAGGCCCGCGCGCGATGCGGGCGCTCAACACGAAAAAGCTGACCTTGTTTAGAGGATTGCGCCTAAGACGCCAAGGCAAAGGGTTCCAGGCCCGACAGGCGCATCTTCTTGGGCACCGCCGGGATGGCGCGGGGGCTCAAGCCTTTCACCGCCTCGGCGATGGCGCGGATATGGCCGGGCGTGGTGCCGCAGCAGCCGCCGACGATATTCACCAGACCGTCCTTGGCCCAGCCGCTTAAATGCCCGGCGGTCTGGTCGGGTGTTTCGTCGTACTCGCCGAAGGCATTGGGCAGGCCCGCGTTGGGGTAGGCCGATACGTACACATCAGCCACGCGCGAGACTTCGGCGATGTAGGGGCGCATCTGGGCCGCGCCCAGCGCGCAGTTAAAGCCGACCGACAAGGGCTTCACATGGCGCAGCGAATTCCAGAACGCTTCCGCCGTCTGGCCCGAGAGCGTGCGGCCCGACTGGTCGGTGATGGTGCCAGAGATCATTACGGGCAGGGCTTCGCCGCTTTCATCGAATACCTCTTCGATCGCCAGCACGGCGGCCTTGGCGTTCAGGGTATCGAAGATGGTTTCCACCAGCAGCAAATCCACCCCGCCTTCGATCAGCGCTTCCACTTCTTCCTTATAGGCGGCCTTCAGTTCGTCGTAGGTGACGTTCCGGAAACCCGGATCGTTGACGTTGGGCGAGATCGAGGCCGTGCGGTTGGTGGGCCCCACAGCACCCGCCACCCAACGCGGCTTGGCCGGGTTTTTGGCGGTAAATTCATCAGCGGTGGCGCGCGCGAT
This sequence comes from Rhodospirillaceae bacterium, assembly GCA_016793085.1. Taxonomy (GTDB): domain Bacteria; phylum Pseudomonadota; class Alphaproteobacteria; order Rhodospirillales; family Rhodospirillaceae. The sequence goes on along the minus strand of JAEUKM010000345.1, from coordinate 1,922 downwards.
CTTAGCACCCGCCAGGTTCATTTCGCGCGCAACACTTTGCAGGTCGTAGTCGGCCTGGGCGATGCTGGTGGAGGCGAACGTGTTGGTCTCGATGATATCTGCACCGGCATCCAGGTAGTCGCGCTCGATCGCCGCGATCACATCGGGCCGCGTGATGTTCAGAAGGTCATTGTTGCCCTTCAGGTCCTTGGTGCTGTTGTGAAACCGTTCGCCGCGGAAATCGGCCTCGGTCAACGCCGGCGTGAACCGCTGGATCATCGTGCCCATGGCCCCGTCCAGCACCAGGATGCGGTGCTTCAGGGCGTCGTGCAGGGCGGCGATACGGGCGTTGCGGGCGGCGGTCATGGCGCGGCTCCAGGGTTAAACATCAGGGCTATATAGACCGCGTTCACGCGAACGTCGATCCGAAGGATGCGCAAGGCAGTGCTGCGCGGGGCGAATAATCGCCTGAATGTTCCCTCAAATCGACCGATTTCAGAACAAAACGCTCGTTGCTAACACACTTGTCACGGGTTTGATTATATCGGGCTTTAGACGCCTACGACGTAGGGGCGTAGTCGCGGGCCCGTTCGGTCAGCCTGATGATGCGCCGGCACAGGTGGTCGATAATGAAGCGCAGCAGCGCATCGGCCGCACCCAGGTGCTTGTCGAAAACGCCGCGCTGAATCACCAGCAGCGTGCACCCCTCGGCCGATGACGTCGTGGCCGTGCGCATGGAATCGGGCGTCAGCAGCGCCACCTCGCCGAACATCTCGCCTGCCTTCATGCGGTTGATGACGATTTCCTCGCCCTTGACGCCGTGCACCGTCACCTGCACCTCGCCGCGCAGGATGACATAAGCTTCGCTGGCGGGGTGGCCTTCCAGGAAGATCACTTCGCCCGGCTGCACTTGGCGCTGGTCGAAGGCTTCAATCGGCGGAACGTCGATGCGGGCCACGGCGGCGGTCCTTTCCTGCGGAAGGGTTGAAGCTACACCGTGTTGATCGCCCCGATAAAGAGCCATCGCGGGGCGGCCTCTTCGGAATCGGCCTTGTCCACATGGCGTATAGCGGGCCAACATCGGCGCGGTTTCGCATATCGAAGGACAATTGCCCATGCCACAGCCCAAACACGTCATGGCCCTGAAGGCGCCTACCGACGCCGTGCTTGAACGCACGCTCGATCCGGGCCTGCTGAAGTATTTCAACATCTGCCGCGAGAAGCTGGGGATGCTGCCCAATGTGCTGCGCAGCTATGCCTCGCGGCCCAAAAAGCTCTCGACCTTCGTGAATACCTACAACGAGCTGATGCTGGGCGAGAGTGAACTGACTAAGCTCGAGCGCGAGATGATCGCGGTGGTCGTCTCGTCCACCAACCACTGCTACTACTGTCTGGTCGCGCACGGGCAGGCGGTGCGCGAGCTGTCGGGCGACCCCGAACTGGGCGAGATGTTGCAGTTCAATTATCGTGTAGCCGCCCTGCCGCCGCGCCAGCGCGCCATGCTGGACTTCGCCTACAAGCTGACAACCTCACCGGCCACCGTGGATGCCGCCGACCGGGCGGCTCTGCGCAAGGCGGGTTTCTCGGACGACGCGATCTTTGATCTGGCCGATACGGTGGGCTTTTACAACCAGTCCAACCGCGTGGCGATTGCCCTGGATATGATGCCGAATCCTGAATACCACACCCGGAATCGGACCCCCGGCGCGCCGGTGCCCGATAAAAGGCCCAAGAAAAAGTAGGCTTTCGAGGGGTTTAACACTCCAGGTTGGTTAGGTGTACGAACCATCTTCAACCGGAAATCCGCAATATTTTCAGGATGTTAATCTCAAATGTTATCCACAGAAGATGATTGCGCCCGTTAGACGCGAGGCGTATAAATACCCCTAGCGCAGAATGTGCGCTGAACTGGTTTCGTCGCTTAGAAAGGGCGGTGAAATGAC
>JAEUKM010000309.1 GCA_016793085.1 Rhodospirillaceae bacterium | reverse complement strand
GATCGAAAATGTGGGCGCCAGCAGCATTGTGGCGGATTCGGCCGCGGGCAACTTCGACGCCATGCGTTATACCTATTACGCCGCCTTCCAGGACCCGGTGTCGTTCCTGAAGCTGCTCGAGACCGGCAGCAATATCAACTTCTCGCGCTATTCCAACCCGGCCTTCGACAAACTGCTGGACGAGGCCGACAAGACTCTGGACGCGCAAAAACGCATCCAGTTGCTGCGAGAGGCTGAAACACTGGCCATGGCCGACCACCCGGTCATTCCGGTGTTCTTCTATTACCGCTACTACCTCGTCAGCCAGAAGATCGCGGGCTGGACCGACAATCTGCGCGGCGAACATCTCGCGCGTTATCTCAGCATGAAGAACTGACGGCTTAACACACCAATCCGGGGAGCTACCGACAGTGCCCAAAGACGATGCAACGGCTGCCACGTTCGTCCGCGAGGATGGAACCTATCCGACGGTGCCCTTGCGCAAGCCCAAGGTGTCCATTGCTGTGGTGCAGACGATTAGCCGCCCGGTGAACGCGGACAGCCCCGAACAGGATTTGAAAGAGAACCTGAAATACATTTTGGATTCCATCGACCGCGCGCAGGCCACGGGCGTCAGCGACCTCTTGTGTTTCCACGAATTCCCGATCCAAGGCTTTAAGCGTTACAGCCTGGAGCAGATGCAGAAGATCGCCTTCGAGTCCAAGGGGCCCGAGTTCGCCGCCGTGGGCGAGAAGGCCAAGAAGTACAATTGCTACATTGCCATGGGCGCCTTGACCAAAGACCCCGACTGGCCGGGGCATGTGATGAACATGCAGGTGCTGGTGGGCCCCTCGGGCGAGGTGATCGCCACGCACTGGAAGCAGCGCGCCAAGCGCGGTTCGCGCAAGGGCTCGGAGCAGTTCACCACCTGCATCTACGATGTGCTCGACCGCTTTGTGGAAATGTACGGCTGGGATGCCGTCATTCCCATCGCCCGCACGGATATCGGCAACATCGCCATGTCGGCGGTGCAGTACGAGCCCGAACTGTTCCGTTGCATGGCGCTGAAGGGGGCCGAGATCATAGTGCGCACCGCCACCGGGGGTTTCCGGTGGGAGGACATGATGATGTGCTCGTACCACAACGAGGTGTTTACCACTGTCGTCAACAACCCCTTAAGCCTGCACAAGGACCGCGTGGGCTTCGAGGAGTACGGCAACAAGAACAACTGGGTCGGCCGCTCGTCGATCTTCGGGCCCAAGGGTGTGGTGCTGGCGGAAGCCGGCATGTTCGAGACCAAGCGCCGCGCCGTCATCCGCATGGCCGAGTACCGCTACGAGCACCGCCTGCCCGACGTGCATTTCGCCCTCTACCGCCATGTCATCAACCAGTACCGCGAGCGCTACGACCCCAACATGTGGCTGTCCTACGTGCCCAAGAACGGCGCGGACGCAGCACAGTATCTAAAAGGTAAGGCGCGCTGGCAAACCGGCTCGAGCGACGAATAATGCTGTCTGTGCCTCAGCGCGATACAATTCCCTTTCAGGAGACAGTGGCCTGGCTGCACGGCGTGCGGTTGGCGGGCGAGCCTGCCGTCGCGGCCAAGGCGCGTCTGCTGCTGCTCGATACCATCGCCTGTGCTGTCGTGGGCATGGCCGAGCCCGAACTGAAAGCCTTGACGGCGGAACTGGCCGCCACATCGCCGGGCCGCGCGCAGTGGCCTGCTGCCGATGCTTTGTCGCCGGGCTCGGCAACCTTCGTGGCGTCCATGGCAGCGTGTTGGCATGAAGCCTGCGAGGGCTTGGCCCGTGCTCATGGCCGTCCGGGCTTGCACGCAATCCCTGTGGCTGTGTCGCTGGGTTTGGCGCGCGGCGCCACGCTGGGCGCGGTGCTTGAGGCCATCGTGCACGGTTACGAGATCGGCGGGCGTGCGGGCCAGGCGATGCGCATCAGAAGCGGTTTGCATGTGGACGGCACCTGGGGCGTTTTTGCCGCCGTTGCAGCGGCGGCGCGCCTGATGAACCTGACGCCCGAGAAAACGCTTCATGCCCTGGCAATTGCTGCGTGCCAGATGCCGACCTCGTTGTACGCGCCCATCGCCGCCGGGCGCACGGCGCGTAACACCTATGTCGGCCACGCGGGCCTTTTGGCGCTGCACGTGACGGCAGCGGCGAGGGCGGGCGTGACCGCGCCCGAGGACGCGTTCGTGCAGGCCGCCCATGTGCTGGGCGGTACGCCGCCCGCGACATCGTGGCCCTGGGCCAAGGCCGGGGAATTTTTAATTCTGCAAAGCTACCTGAAGCCTTTTGCCGCCGTGCGGCATGTTCATTACGCCGCCGCGTGCGCGCTGCAACGCTTCGCCGCGCGCGGCGGCGATACGGCGGCCATCGCCGCGCTGGAGCTGCATACTTATCAAGAGGCGATGACTTACTGCGGCAACCGGGCGGCATCCACCGCCATCCAGGCGCAGTTCAGCCTGACGCATGGCACGGCATTCGCAATCAGGCACGGTACGCTGGGCCCCGAGGCTTACGCGGCGTCCGTGTTCACCGACCCTGAGCATGCGCGCCTGGAACGTCTGATCACGCTGCATGTGGACCCTGCCATTGCTCATCGCGGCGCGCGTCTGGTGGTGAAAACAAAAGACGGCCATGAGACGTATGAAACCGCCACCGTACCCGGCGACCCCGAGAACCCCTTAAGCACCGAAGCCGCCACGGCCAAGGCGCTGGCCTACATGACACCTGTCATCGGTACCTCCCGCGCCAACGCCATCGTTGCGCACGTTCTACATGCCGCCCCCGAGGCTGCCTTCGCGTTCCCCGAAGCGGCGGTATCCGCGCGGACCGTACGCGGCTAGGGCAAGGCGCATGTTGTCGTACATTCTCCGCCGCCTGCTGATCGCGATTCCGACGATTCTGCTGATCGTCGTACTGTCGTTCCTGATCATCACAGCGGCTCCCGGCGGGCCGTTCGATGCGCAGGAAGGGGGCGATATCGACCCCGAGATCATCGCCAACCTGCGCGCGGCCTATAACCTCGACAAACCCATCTCGACGCAGTTGTTCCTCTACATGAAAGGCCTGGTGACCGGCGATCTCGGGCCTTCCTTCGCCTTCCGGGGCCGGTCCGTTTCCGAGATCATCGCCAACGGCTTTCCGGTCAGCGCGCAATTGGGCCTGTCGGCCATCGGCGTCGGGCTGGTGATCGGCATGCTGTTCGGCGTGTTCGCCGCCATGCGCAAGAACACCGCTGCCGATTATGCCGTGATGTCCTTGTCCATGACCGGCATCGCCGTGCCGACATTCGTGACGGCACCTTTTTTAGCGCTCATCTTCGGGCTCTATCTAAAGCTTCTGCCCATCGCCGGATGGGGCGACGGGGCCTTGCGCAACATGATCCTGCCGGTAACGGCCCTGGCGTTGCCCAAGATCGGCGTGATTGCGCGCATCACCCGCGGCGCGATGCTGGAAGTCAGCCGCGCCAATCACATCCGCACCGCGCGCTCCAAGGGCCTGCCCGAATCCATCGTCATCTGGCGGCATACGCTGCGCGCGGCCCTCATTCCCATTGTCAGCTACTTAGGCCCCGCCATCGCCGGGGTGATGACCGGCTCGGTGATCATCGAGCAGATTTTCGGGCTTCCCGGCATCGGCCGCTCGTTCGTGGAAGGCGCGCTCAACCGCGACTACCCGGTGGTGATGGGCATTACCATTCTGTACGCCACGCTGATCATCGTGCTGAACCTGATCACCGACCTGATCTACCGCGTGCTCGACCCGCGCATCCGGAAAGACTGATGACCGGCGCCAGCCCCACCGTTTCGCTTGAGATGGCCGCCCGCGCGGCGGGCCGTTCGCCCTGGCAGGATGCCTGGCGGCGTTTCAAGCGCAACCGCGCGGCCATGGTCAGCATCGGTGTGATCGTGGTGCTGGCGCTCAGCTCCATCCTGGTGCCGGCCTTGAGCAGCCGGGCCATCGAGGATGTGCACTGGGACTATCTGACCATAGCGCCAAGCCTGGCGGACGGCTTCTGGTTCGGCACCGACGTCAACGGCCGCGACCTGTTCGTGCGCACCTTCTATGCAGGCCGCATTTCGCTGGCCATCGGCGTGCTGGCGACAGGCGTGGCGCTGATCATCGGCGTCATCTACGGCGCGGTCGCGGGCTACGTGGGCGGCTGGGTCGGCAATGTGATGATGCGTTTCTGCGATGTGCTCTATGCGTTGCCGACGCTATTCTTCATCGTCATCCTGGTGACGGTGCTGGGGGCGAAGAACATTCTATTCGTCTTCATGTGCATCGGCGCGGTGGAATGGCTGACCATGGCGCGTATCGTGCGCGGGCAAACACTCTCCGTGCGCCAGAAAGAGTACATCGAGGCCGCGCGCGCTATCGGCCTGCCCACGCGCATCATTTTGCGCCGCTACATCATCCCCAACGTCATCGGCCCGGTCATCGTCTATGTCACGCTCCTGATCCCGGTGAACATCCTGATCGAAAGCTACCTGAGCTTCCTTGGCCTCGGTGTGCAGGAACCCATGACCAGCTGGGGGCTGCTCATCTCGCAAGGGGCTGCCGAACTTGAGAACGCTCCCTGGATGATCCTGTTTCCCGCCACGTTCCTGACGCTGACCCTGTTCTGCTTCAACTTCATCGGCGACGGCCTGCGCGATGCGCTCGATCCCAAGGATTACTGAGGCATGAGCGTTCTCGTCTGCACCGACCTGAATGTGCGGTTCCGCACCGACTACGGCGAAATCCAGGCCGTGCGCGATTTCTCGCTGACACTGGCCAAGGGCGAGTGTGTTGGTGTCGTGGGCGAGTCTGGTTCGGGCAAAAGCCAGACCTTCATGGCGATGTTGGGCCTCTTGGCCGATAACGGCCGCGCCACGGGCTCGGTTAAGCTGGACGGTCAGGAGATTCTCAACGCCCCGCGAAGCCTGCTCAATACCGTGCGCGGCAGCCGTGTCGGCATGATCTTCCAGGATCCCATGAGTTCGCTGACGCCGTTCCTGAAGGTCGGCGAGCAGATGTGCGAAGGGCTGATGCACCACCAGGGCCTGTCCATGAGCGCGGCCCGTGCGCGGGCCATGGAAGTACTGGAGCTGGTGCGCATCCCCGACGCCAAGCGGCGTTTCAACCAGTACCCACACGAACTATCGGGCGGCATGAAGCAGCGCGTGATGATCGGCCAAGCCATCATGTGCAAGCCCGCCGTGCTGGTGGCCGACGAGCCGACCACGGCGCTGGATGTGACCGTGCAGGCGCAAATCCTGGAAATCCTGGAGGGGCTGAAGGCCCATACCGACACCGCCATTGTGATGATCACGCACGATCTGGGTGTGGTTGCGGGCATCTGCGACCGCGTGCAGGTGATGTACGCCGGACGCGTGGTGGAAGAGGGGCCCATCGACGATATTTTCCACCGCACGCGCCATCCCTATACGCAAGGCCTGCTCCGCTCGGTGCCGGGCTTCGAGCTTGATCCCACGCAGCCCTTGGCGGCCATCGCCGGTCAGCCGCCGGCACCCGACGCGCTACCGCCGGGCTGCGCCTTCGCGCCCCGCTGCGGCTATGTCACGCCCACATGCGCAACCACTGTGCCGCCGCTGGCGGTGCGCCCACCCGCTCAGCGCGCGGCCTGCGTGCTGGAGGCGCTACCATGAGCGCTGCGATGCTGGATGTTGAAGGCGTGCGCGTCACGTTCCCGGTGCGCACCGGCGGCCTGCTGGTGCCGCGCTTCACGCCGCTGATGGCGGTGAACGGCGTCGATCTGTCGCTGAAGGAAGGCGAAACGCTGGGCATCGTGGGCGAGTCGGGCTGCGGCAAGTCCACCCTGGCGCGCGCCGTGCTGCAACTGATCAAGCCCGATCAGGGCCGTGTCGCCTGGCTGGGCCGTGACCTGGTGCCGCTCACCGAACAGGAGATGGACGCGGCCCGCGATCAGTTGCAGATCGTGTTCCAGGACCCGCTTTCCAGCCACAACCCGCGCATGACCGTGGGCCGCATCATCGGTGAGCCGCTGACGGTCTTTCGCCCCGAGATGGGCGAAGACGAACGCCGCGCCGCCGTGCTGAAGATGATGGATGACGTGGGCCTGGGGCCTATCTACCTCAACCGCTATCCGCACGAACTGAGCGGCGGGCAGTGCCAGCGCGTCAGCATCGCGCGGGCGATGATCGTGCGGCCCAAATTGCTGGTGTGCGACGAACCTGTCAGCGCGCTCGATGTCTCCACCCAGGCGCAGATCATCAATCTGATCAAACAGGTCCAGCGTGACTATGGCCTCGCAGTCATCTTCATCAGCCACGATTTGTCCGTGGTGCGTTATGTCTGCGAACGCATCGCCGTCATGTACCTGGGCCGTGTCGTCGAACTGGGCCCGCGCGAGGCGCTGTTCCGCAACCCGCAGCATCCCTACACCCGCGCGCTCATCGCTTCGGTGCCCAAGCCCGACCCGCGCGCCAAACGCTGGCGGCTGAAGCAACTCATTTCCGGCGAGTTGCCGTCGCCGCTGGACCCGCCGCCCGGCTGCGCGTTCCACAAGCGCTGCCCCAAGTCGAGCCCGGTGTGCATCAAGGCCGTACCGAAGCTAGAGGCTTGCGGGCCCGGCCATACAGTCGCCTGCTATCATCCTGGCGGCGACACACCCACAGCAGCAGCACCATGAGCACGAACGTGAACGACGACCGCGTCATCATCATCGGCGCGGGGCCGGTGGGCCTGGCCACGGCCCTGTTTCTGGTGAACGAAGGCGTGCCCGTGACGGTGCTGGAGCAGGCGCTGACCCTGCCCGAGGATATGCGCGCCTCAACGTTCCATCCGGCCTCGCTGGACATGCTGGCGCAAAGCGGCATCGCGGCGGCGCTTGTGGCCGAAGGCCACAAGGCCGAGCGTTGGCAGTATTTCCGCACCGACACCAAGGATGCGGCCATTTTCGACATGAGCGTGCTGTCGGATGTCACCGCGCATCCGTTCCGGCTGCAATGCGAGCAGTTCCGCCTGACCAAGGCGATTGTGGTGCACCTCGCCGATCACCCGCTGTTCGAGATTCGTTTCAATGCCGCCGCAAAGTCTTGCGACGAAACCGCTCAAGGCGTGCGCGTCACGGCGTCCGTCGATGGGCGCGATGAAGTGTTTGCCGGGCGTTACGTGGTCGGGGCCGATGGCGCCAAAAGCACGGTGCGCGGCTGGCTGGGCCTGGACCTCGTGGGCGAGACGTATACGCGCACCTCGGTCACTATCGTCGTCGACTATCCGTTCGAGAAGCATCTGGGCGATATGCTGTACGTCAACTACGTCTGGACGGCGGACGATCACTACAGTCTCATGCGTGTGCGCGATCACTGGCGCACCGGCTTCTCGCCCAAGCCCGGCCAGAGCATTGAAGACGCGATTGCCGAGCCCAGCCTTCAGGCGCACATCAACCGCATTTTGCCGTCGAACACGCCGTACCCCATCGTTCACAAGGGGGCCTACACTATCCACAAGCGCATCGCCGATACGTTCCGGCGCGGGCGTATCGTGCTCGCGGGCGATGCCGCGCACCTCAACAGCCCGGCGGGCGGCATGGGCATGAACAGCGGCATTCACGACGCTGCTGAGTTGGCCGCGAGCCTTGCGCAGGTGCTGCGCGGCGGCGATGACGCGGTGCTGGACCGCTACAGCCGTCGCCGTCATACGATTGCCATTGAGGACGTGCAGGCGCAGTCCGACGCCAATTACAAGCGCCACCGCGAGAAGGACCCGGCCAAGCGCGAGCAAATCTGGGCCGATCTGAAAGCTACCTGCGCCGACCGGGACAAGATGCGCGCGTTTCTCATGAAATCGTCCATGCTGGCCTCGGTCGCCCGCGCGGCCGCCATTCCGTAACGAGGTTTGAGATGTCTGATGCAGCAACTGCTCTGCCTGTCGATGGTCTGGGGTACCGGGCGAAAATCGGTGTGCTGGTGCCCTTCACCAACACCATCGCCCAGCCCGAGTACGAAGCCTTTCGGCCCGCAGGCGTCACCAATCACGTGGCCCGCATGGAGCCCTCGTCGCGCGGGCGCGCCGTGGGCGACATGGACGCCTACCGCAAAAGCCTTGAGCGCGGCACCGAGCACGTGAAGAAGGCGCTGGACGACGTGCTGCCCGCCGAGCCGCACCTGATCGTCGTGGGCCACTCCATCGACTCCTTCCGGGGCGGGCGGGCCGGTTCCGAAAGCATGAAGCGCGACCTGGAGACGCACACCAAAGGCGTGCCGGTCATCCTTCCGTCGCACGCTTTCGTTGCGGCCTTGAAGACGCTGGGCGTGGGCAAGCGGCTTGCCGCCCTCACGCCCTACTGGCCGCCGGGTGACGAGCAAGTGGACGCTTTCTTCCGCGATGCGGGTTACGATGTCATCCGCGTGCTGGGCCTGAAGTGCCGAGGTCCGCTGGCTATCGCCGCCACACCCGTGGCCGACGTGGTGGCGGGCTTGAAGGACCTGGCGGCCGAAAAGCCCGATGTGATCGTGCAGCCCGGCACCAACCTCGCCACCGCGCGGCTGGCGGCTGAAGCGTCATTGTGGCTGGGTATTCCTGTCGTGTCGTGCAACACCGCCACGTACTGGCATGCCCTGCGGTCCTTCGGGATCAACGACAAGTTGGAAGGTTTCGGCCCTCTTTTCGCGCAGCATTAGGCGCCGCCTCCCGGTCCTGTGTCTTTTTCGCGCCACAATGCGCGCCTATAATTCACCTTTGGAATTGAAGGAGGCGATGATGACAGCAGCACGTTTCCTGACGGTGTTGACCGCAGGGCTAGCTTTGGCGGCCGGTGTCGCGGTGGCCGACGAGAAAGCTGCGCCCGCCGATCAAGCACCAAACGTAAAAGTGTCGTTCCTCAACCCCGAGAAATACCTCGATGCCGGGCTGTACCGCGATTACGGCGCCAAGTCGCGCGAGGCAACGATGACGGAACTGCGCAAGCATTTCGAAAAGCTGGGCGCCAAGTACCTGGCCCCCGGCCAGACGCTTTCCATCGATGTCGAGGATATCGACCTTGCCGGCCGCTTCGAGCCCTGGCGGGCCGACGCCTACGACATCCGCTTCCTGACGGATGCGACGTGGCCGCGCATCACGCTGCGCTACAAGCTGGAAGGGGCGGGCGGCACGGTGACAAGCGGCGAGGAGGTGGTTCGCAACATGAATTACCTGATGCTGCAAACCCGCCGCGACAGCGGCGAGACGCTGCACCATGAAAAGGCCATGCTGGACGATTGGTTCAAGTCGCGTTTCGTGGCCCGTCAGCCGTCACGCAGCTAAGGCCGGATTAGAACGCGCCGACCTTCAGGTCGCCGTCGGATTCTTCTTCCTTGCCGGTGCCGCGCTTTAAGTACACGTGGTGCTCGTAGCGCTCGGCCAGGTAATAGGCCGTGCTGCGTTCCACCGGTTTTGCGTCTTCATCGAACGTCACCAGCCGGATGCGCACCAAGGGCGCGCCCACGGTGGTGTTCAATAGCGCGGCCTTGTGCGCATCGGCCAGGCAGGCCCCCAGCAGTTGATGCGCCCCCGACAGGTGCACGCCCTTGCCTTCCAGAATCTTGAACATCTGGTGGCTGCGCAAATCCTTGGCCGTGATCTCAAGGCCCCGGTCGGCGGGCAGGTACGAGACGCGGTAGCCCGTGGGCTTGCCGTCCATGAAGCGCACGAAAGACACTTCGGTCACTGCTGAGCCCTTGGGGATTTGCAGATCGCGGCAGATTTCCTCGTCGCCCGCCACCTGCTTGATCTCGATGCGCTCGACCTTGGATTTTTTCGACAGCTTTTCCGTTTTGCGGATGAGCTGTTCCATGTCGCCGATGTTGGGCGCATCGCCCAGGTCGTCGACGACATAGGTGCCCTTGCCCTGAACGCGCACGATCAGGTTTTCCTGCACCAACAGGTCGATGGCCTTGCGCGAGGTGATGCGCGAGACGCCGAACTCCTCGCACAGGTCCGATTCCGGGGGCAGCTTCGCGCCGGGCTGGTAGGTGCCGTCGAAAATCCAGCCGCGCAGGATGGAGTAGACCTGATGATAGCGCGGCGAGCGGATGGTTTCGTTGACCATCATGCTGGGGCGCTCGGAAATGGTTTCGATTTTTGTCATGGCGGAACGTTTGCCTGATTACCGTGATCAGCAGCCTTGTGCCTGCTTTTCAGACGCTTGGGAAGCAGTGCTGCGGCGGCCAAGGACCACGGCTCCTTGGTTATATTGTAATACAAACATGATATGCTAAGGTCCGGGCCTTGGATAGAGACCTCTTCCGGTCCGTCCTTCATTTCCGCTTAAGAACTTGCGATGGATAGCCGCACATGAGCCCCGATACCGCCCGTATGCCCGACCTTAAAACATTCCCAGTTCCCCAAATCCTGGGCCGGATCGTGGCCGGGAAACCCGTGCCCGGCGTCACGGGGCATACGCTGCCGGTCATCAACCCGGCCACGGAGGGGCAGATCAGCACGCTGGTGGAAGACGATGCCGCCGGTGTGGATGCCGCCGTGCGCGCCGCACGCAAGGCCTTCGACGAAGGCCCCTGGCCGCATCTCGATCTGGCCGCGCGCAAGAAGATCATGCGCGACATCCGCGACATTCTCATCGCCAACGCCGAGGAATTGGCCTACCTCGATTGCCTCGATACCGGCGTGCCCTTGTGGGATATCCGCGGCCGCAAGATGGGCCGGGTGGCCGAGAACTTCGAATTCTTCATGGAAGTGGCGGGCACGGCGGCGGGCGAGACCTATCAGCAGAACAGCGCGGTCCTGACGTTCGTCACGCGCGAGCCTGTCGGCGTTGCGGCCATCATCGCGCCGTGGAACTCGCCCATGTCGCTGGCTTCCATGCAGATCGCGCCCTGCATCGCGTTCGGCAATACGTGCGTGGTGAAGCCTTCCGAGCACACGCCTGTGTCGCTGTTCCGGATGATTGAATTAATGAACCAGGCCGGGCTGCCGCCGGGCGTGGTGAACCTGGTCAACGGGCGCGGGCCCGTCACCGGTTCGGCGCTGGTGGCGCATCCGGGCGTGGACCTGGTGAAGTTCATCGGCGGCACCGAAACCGGCCGCGCCATCATGACCGGCGCTGCCACGGGCCTGAAGAAAGTGGGCCTGGAACTGGGCGGGAAATCCGCCAACATCATTTTCGCCGACGCCGACCCCGAAGACGCGCTGACGGGCGCGCTCTTGGGCATTTACTCGAACAACGGCCAGCAATGCCTGGCGGGCTCGCGCATTCTGGTGCAGCGGCCCATCGCCGAGGACTTCATGGCGCGTTTTGCCGCGCGTGCCAACGCCATCAAGGTGGGCGATCCCTTGGCCCCCGACACCGAAATGGGCCCCTTGGCCTTCAAGCAGCATTTTGAGCGCGTGCTGTCGTTCGCAGATACCGCGCGCGCCGAAGGCGCCAAGATCGTCGCGGGCGGCGTGCGCCACCCGGACTTTTCAAAAGGTTACTACATCAAACCTACGGCGGTGCTGGCCCCGTCGAACGACCTGAAAGTCTGCCGCGAGGAGATTTTCGGGCCCTTCGCCAGCTTCATCGTCTTCGACACCTTGGACGACGCTATCCGCATCGCCAACGATACCAAGTTCGGCCTGGTCGCCTACGCCTGGTCGCGCGACGTGCGGAATTTAATGCAAGTCAGCCGCCGCGTGCGCGCGGGCACCATCTGGGCCAATACGCCTTTAACCCGTGAAGTGCGCGCTCCGTTCGGCGGCTACAAGGAATCGGGCATCGGCCGCGACGGCCTGCACGCCAGTTTGGAATTCTACACCGAAAGCAAGACCACCACGCTGCCGTGGGACCGCGCTCCGTTGCGCCCCATCGGCACCGGCAAAATGCCGGGTTAAGCGCTTATGCCGACGGTTCTGATTACCGGCAGCAGCCGGGGTATCGGCCTTGAGTTTACCCGCGCCTACGCAGCCAAGGGCTGGCAGGTGCTGGCCACGTGCCGCAAGCCTGTGCAAGCCGACGCTTTGCAGGCCCTGGCCGCCGCGCACAAGAACATCAGCCTTCATGCGCTGGATGTCGCCGATGAAGCGTCCATTACGGCGCTGGCGGCGGCACTTCAGGGTCAGCCTATCGACCTTCTTATCAACAACGCTGGTATCGGCGGGGCGGGCGTCGAACTGGGCGCGCTCGACCTCAACCGCTGGCGCACGCTGTTCGACACCAATGTGCTGGGCCCCGCCAAGCTGACCGATCTTCTTCTGCCCAACCTGCTCGCGGGCAATGGCCGCATGGTCGTCAGCATCTCCAGCACCTTGGGCTCTATCGCCCGCAGCAGCGGCGGCAACTATGCCTACCGCTCCACCAAGGCGGCGCTGAACATGACCATGCGCTCCATGGCGCTGGATCTGGCCCCGCGCGGCATCGTCTCGGTCTTGATGAGCCCCGGCATCGTGGACACCGATTTCACGCGCGGCGGGCGCATGCCCAAAATCCCGGTTGGCGACAGTGTGGCGGGCATGATGCGCGTCATCGAGGGCCTGAAACCCGAGCAGGCCGGGCAATTCCTGCGCTATTCCGGCGAAACCGTCGAATGGTAAGCTGACCCATATCTAGTGGGGGTGGTATGGACGTCGGCGAGCAGTTAAAGCGCGTACAGAGTTTGCTTGCGGCCGGCGACCTGGCCGCCGCCGAACGCGCGGCCCGCGAGGCCTGC